>CAJXWI010000198.1 GCA_913062735.1 uncultured Arcobacter sp. | reverse complement strand
ATCTTGTGCAACTAAAATTGCGACTGGTTTATATGCTGCTTTTGATTCCTCTATGCTTGCTTTAAATCAAAAATACTTGCAAGAGGGAGAAGGTATTATCTCCTCCAATGTAGAAGCTACCATTAAAAACATTGGAGTATTAGCACAATCGGGCATGAAAAAAACAGATGAAGTTATTTTGAATATCATGCAAAAAAAGACATAGAAAAAAATTTATTATAAAATTGAATAAGAAATATTTTTAGTATATCCTTGCTAAAGTTTTCTTATTCGTCCCTACTCTAAATCTTTGCGCCCATAATATACTTATTACCCTGCCCTTGCAAACGAATCAATCTCTTGTTTTTTAACATCTCCCACTCATCAATGGGATCGAGTTTATTCCATACTTTCATCATCATTTTCTCTTGTTTTGACATTCTAATATTATATTTATCGCTCATATAAAAATATATTCTTGCAATATCGCCTTTTATTTCATCTCTAACATAGGCTCTTTTTTTCTTAAAATCAATTTGTACCTTGCAAATACCATATTGTTTAACAAGAGGAGTGAGTGCCCCAAATCTATAGTTAGATCTATTGGCATTAACTTCACCAATTGCAGGTACTAAATTATGCATATCAGCTTCCATGGTTTTAAAAATCTTGTCTTTTCTACAGGCTTTTCTTCCACCTTTTTTCCAACAAGAAAGATGTTTGCCAAAATTATGAGCAGGCATAATATGTTCCCATTCAATACGCTGTGCTCTGATATTTCTTTTTCCTGATTTATAAAAAGGTTTTCTTGCCTGATAATACTTCTTATCCTGTACTATCAGGGTCTTATACTTGCCTTTTATTCTTTTTATTTCATAAGGGTTTGAACAATAAAAAGAAACTTGTTTGTCAAAATATATCTTTTTTAAAAGTATCTTTTTAGATTTTGAAAAAGAAGTAGCACTAAGGGACAAAGCTAAAAACAGTAAAAACAATAAAATATTCATATAATTCCTTAAAAAAATAAAGCGTATTTTAGCAGGATAATTTAAAAGCTAGATTTTTTTGTTTTCTAAAATATACATCAAATACTATGATATTGCCCTTCTATAAAGCGCACAAGGAGAAGATAAAACAATATATTTTTAATCATATTTTTTCTTAACAAATACTACACAAAACTAAACTAAACTTTAGAAAAATTGTAGGAGAAAAAATGAAATTATTTTTATGTATATGTGCCTTAAGTTTTAATCTTTTTGCAACAGGAATTTTAGGTCAAAAAGCACCTAGTTTTGGAGTGGATGAATGGTTGCAAACTAAGAATAACCTAGCCTTAGATATTAATGATTATAAAGGAAAAGTACTTTATATTTATGGATTTCAAGCCTGGTGTCCTGGTTGCCATGCACATGGTTTCCCAACATTACAAAAACTATCAAAACACTATAAAAAAGATGATAAAGTAGCCTTTGTAGCTATTCAAACTGTTTTTGAAGGGTACTCAAGTAATACCATTGACGCTGCAAGAAAAATAATAAAACAATATAAACTAGATATGCCAGTAGGTCAAAGTGGAGGAAAAAATAAAAGATCCCAATTTATGTCAAGCTATAGAAGTGGAGGAACCCCTTGGACCGTGATTATTGACAAAAGAGGCGTAGTACGATTTAATAACTTCCATGCAAACGTAGAAGATATCATTAATTATATGGATATGCTTAAAAAAGAGAGTTGATTTTTCTTTAATTAAACAGTGAATAAAACAAAGGAGAAAAGAATCTTACTTTGTTTTATTTCAAATATTTCTACTACTGTTCTAAAACTATTTAAAACAGCTATAATCATCTTAATAAAAATACACTATCCTAAGACAATTATTAATAATGAGTATAAAAAATGACCGATATAATTACACAAAATGCAAATGTACAAGAAAACATTAAAAACAATGATTTAACACCTCATCAAAGTGAAGTTTTTAATGCTATTACTGCCCTAATAGATTCAAAAGTAAGCTCTATTTTAAAATCGAACAATCTTGATGATTATATGTTATCTCTAACAGGAGCAGCAGGTACAGGTAAAACCTACCTTACCACACAAATTGCTAAGTATTTAAGAGATAAAAAAGACAAAGATTTTTCTTTTACAATTACTGCTCCTACTCATAAAGCTGTAGCTGTAATATCTTCGATGTTAAGAGCAAATAAAATACAAGCCTCTTGTAAAACAATTCACTCTTTTTTAGGCATCAAACCTTTTCGAGATTTTGATAAAGGCATAGAAACATTCAAAGTGGATAAAACAAAAAAAGCCCATGACAGTGCTTCTATTTTAATAGTTGATGAAAGTTCTATGATAGGTGCTGAACTTTTTTCTTATATAAAAGAAGCCATAGAAGAAGAACGTGTTAATTTTGTTTTCTTTATTGGTGATCCGTATCAATTATTACCCGTAGATAACAGTGAAAATCAAATATATTCATTAAAAAATCGTTTTTCTTTAAAAGAAGTAGTGCGACAAGCAAAAGACAGTTATATTATAAAAATTGCCACTAATCTTAGAGAAAGAATAGAGCAAAAAAACTTTATTCCCCTACAACAATTCTTTATGGACAATTACCACAAAGAATTAATGTTTTTTAACAATTTTAAAGATTTTACCGATGATTTTCATAAAAATGAACGTTGGCATAAAGAAGATAAAATCATAGCCACCTATAAAAATAAAGATGTTGATTCTTTTAACAATCTCATAAGAAGAAAGTTTTGGGAACAAAATGGTGTTATTAATCCCCCTACTTATTTACAAGGAGATACACTAAGGTTTAGAGAAGCTTACAGTGTAAATGATATTTCTTTATATCACAATGGGCAAGTAGTAGAACTACAAAGAGCAGAGGTGAAATATCACGACAGTTTGGGAATTTATTATTGGGAGTGCCAAAATATAGGAGCTTTAGAGCAACAAGTATTTAGAGTAATAGAGCCCTCTTCTATTAAAGCCTTTAATGATAAATTAAAAGCCATCGTAAGTGCAGCTAAAAGAGCCTCACACCCACAGAAAAAAGAATTATGGGTAACGTTTTATGCAGTAAGAGACATGTTTGCTGATGTACAATACGTGCATTCTTCTACTATACATAAATTACAAGGAAGCACCCACGATGTAGCTTATATTGATTTGTTTTCTTTATCAGACAACAGATATATGAGTGATGAAGAGAAATATCGTTTGGCTTATGTTTCTATTACAAGAGCAAGTAAAGATATAAAAATATTTATGCCTCACTTCCAGTACAATGAGCAAGAAACTATAATGAATGTAGCCAATGAGTTTGATGCTATTGATGATGCTTTAAAACGCTTAGAATTTTAACTACAAAGTATTGAAAAATAGTTTTTTAATTATAATTATTTACCTTGAATAATTAACTCTTATTTTCTATCAGTATTTAAAATCCTTTAGTAAAAATAAACTCTCTTTTAAAGAAAGTTTATTTTAAACATTTACCTTAAAAAAATAGCACAAAATGTCAAGATTAAAAGACTTTTACTTTATATAATTAAAGAAAAAGGCTTATTATGGAACTAGAAACAATATTTAATGTTATTACAACAAAAAAAGTAAAAGAATCAGTGAAATTTTACACATCAATTTTCAACTTTGAAATTATTGCCAATTTAGATTGGTATGTACATCTTAAACACGAAAGTAGTGGAATGGAATTGGCTTTCATGCAGCCTAATCATCCATCTCAAGGACCTATGTTTCAAAAAGAGTTAGAGGGAAAAGGTTTGATCTTGAGTTTTCAAGTTAGGGATGCTAAAAAAGAGTATAATTTGATGAAAAAGAAAAGTATTGAGATAGAATTTGATTTAAAAGAAGAAGAATGGGGACAAATTCATTTTGGAATTTTAGACCCAAATAATATTTCTATTGATATCGTTCAACACATGGAATAAAATGAATAAAAAAAGATTTGATACCTATTGTGAGTCTGTTTTTAAAGCAATTATTTTCATTCAAAATAATATAGAAGAAAACATAGACTTAAGTGATATTTCAAAGGAAGCAGGATACTCCTTACATCACTTTCATAGAATCTTCAAACAAATTATAGGAGAGTCTCTAAAGTCTTATATACGAAGAATCAGGCTGGAAAATGCAGCCTTTCGTTTACAAATACAAAACAATAGCATTATTGATATTGCATTAGACAGTGGTTTTTATACTCATGAAACTTTTTCCAAAGCCTTTAATAAATATTTTGGAGAACTTCCCTCTAAGTATAATAATAAAGTGTCTTTGTACAATGACTCAAATATTACAAGTATTAAAAAAGTATATTTTAAAGGAAGATCGTGTTTATTTAAGCGTCATACTGGCGTGTACTCTAAAAGTGGCACTCCTTATGAAAAGAATTCTCTTTGGCATTCTATTCTTTTACAAAGCGACTTAAAATCAAAAAACGTATTGGATTATGAACTATTTGGAATAAGCCATGATGACCCTTCAATCACCAAGGAAAAGAATATAAGATATGATGCTTGTATTGCTGTAAAAAACGATGAGTCAAAAGATTCTTTACAGCAAAAACTGCAAGAAGGTTCTTATATTGTAGCTGTTCATGAAGGCAGTTTTGAAGCTTTAATTCAAAGTTATAATTATTTGATATATTTATGGTTAAAAAAATACAACTTTATAATGGACCACAAAAATCCTCCCTTTGAACAATTTTGTAACAATCATATAAAAATATACATTCCTATCTTATAAGTAAGTTTTACCTTTACTTTTTATTTGTAGAAAATGCCCAAACTAATTATTCCATAAGCAATAAGAATAATTGATAATATTTTTATGAAACCTGAGAGTTTAATTAACATACTTGCTTCTATTTTACTTTGAACCTTACCTATAGCTACCAAATAAAGGTATATACCTGCAATTAGTGATATTATTGCATCTGTTATCTCATACATTTTATTCCTTAAACATTATAATTATTTTTTGAAATTATAACATTTTTAAACAGCAATAAATAAAGCTTCTTACCCAAGGTGCTAACAAGCTCTTATTTGCAAATATCAAAAAAATACTTTTATCCCTTGTTTCCAAAAAAAGAGTAAGGAATTAATACACAGATATTCAATCATCAAGAAAGTGTCAAGATTTATACACTTTTCAACTTTGCAAAAAAAGATTAGAATTCTAGTTCATAAAATAAATTATTTACAGGAGTATTATGAAAATATTTGCACCATGGGAAAAAGCATTTCAAAGAATTGCAACACCCTTTGAACATTTTATACATGCCCAAACAACAACGGGTCTTGTACTAGCAGTTATGACAGTATTGGCTCTTATTTTAGCAAATTCTCCATTTTCACAGACATATTTAGACTTTTTCCATCTTAATATTGATTTTAAAGTGGGTTCTTGGGCTTTGTCTCATAGCCTTCATCATTGGATAAATGATGGTCTTATGGCTGTATTTTTCTTTATTATTGGACTTGAAATAAAAAGAGAAATAACAGCAGGAGAATTGTCAAATTTAAAAGTTGCAATTTTACCTATTATTGCAGCTATTGGGGGAATGGTATTTCCTGCTATGATTTATTTATATTTTAATGCAGAAGGTCCTGCTGCAAATGGCTGGGGAATACCAATGGCT
>CAJXWI010000197.1 GCA_913062735.1 uncultured Arcobacter sp. | reverse complement strand
TTTTTCATAAACTTGTTCTGTCATGGTTTTATTTCTGTCTTTTCTTAATTTGTTTTTTCGTTTATCATTAATCATATTTTTTCCTAAGTAAGAATAAAAAAGTATACTTTAAATATACTTTAAATATACAGTATATATATACTGGTTTCTATTTACTAATTAAAATTAACTTCCCTGTTTTGGGATCTTTATATACTTGGCCTAAGGATTCAAAACCTTTTGCTGAATCTCGAGCTTCTTTTAAATCTTTTGGAATATGCGTTAATTCTTTGCCTTGTGAAACAATTTCTTTATTTTGAACATTAAAATGTTCTTGCAAATTGGGACTAATAGCTACAAGTGCAGCAATTAAACCACAAGCAAAAACAAGAATAATATCAACAAGATTAGCCAATGGTCCTAAAGGCTCATCATCTTCTTTCTCAAAGTGTCCACTTGTAAATCTAGATTTCACTGTTTTTTTCCATTTGAGTTAAAGCTTGATCATACCAGCGTTTTCTAAGTCTTGAAATGATAAAACCTGTCATTCCAGCTAATAATCCTAATACCGTTGTATCAAAAGCAACAGACATTGCCGTACTTAATATTTTAACATCTCCTTCACCTAATGCAGCAAGTCCAGGTCCTAAAGGAATAAGTGTTCCCATTAAACCAAGCATCGGGGCAAGTCGTGTTAAAAAATCAGCTCGCTCAATTCTTTTTTTAGCATGTCTTAAAACCAAGGGAATATCTTTGCTTTTAATAAGTCTTTTAATTTCAATGAACCTCTCTCCTATACTAATACCTATTTCATAAATAGAAAAAGCAACAAAAAACAGCAATAACCATGAAACAGGTTCAAGTAAAAGTGCAGTAATTTGATGCATTAATCCAAGTGATATTGACGAAAACATTATAATCCTTTGTTAAAAAATACAGATTTAAAAATTCCAGCGAATAAAAGAAATAAGAATACAAAAAGAAGATACATAATATATGGTTTATCTTGTACATTGTTTTCTTTTAATTCTTGTTTTTCTTCATTTTTAATTTCTTGCTCATTTATTTTTATTTCTTGTATACTTTGATATTGTTCATTTTTTGCGCTCTTTTTATCTACTTTACTTTTATCCAATACTTTTTGAAGTTTGGCTAAACTTTCACTTGAAACATAGGGTTTAATAAAATTATATATTTCATGATTGGCTTGGGTATGACCACTACCTGGAATTCCATATTTGATAATATTTTCTGTAAATTTATTTGCCAAATCCTTTATGGTTTTTTCATCTGCTTTCCAAAAATCTTTTTGTATAGCTACTAACATAACAGCCAAAATATTTGTTTGTACATGTACATTATAATCGCTTGATAAAAATTTATCTAAGTCTAAATTTAATTTATCATCAATATACACTGCTTTTACTTCATCCCAAACCCACGTATCAATTATTTCAGGATTAGTAACCTGCCATCCCCATAAATATTCAATAAATTCACTCCCCATAGTACGCGCTCCACTATAGCCTTCTTTCATTAGAGGTTTTATCCATTGTGGATTTAAGTACCGCCCTCGTAATTCTCCTAAAATAGTACTTTGTAAGGTTTTGATTTTAAGATCTTTTGCATTCGAATGGTCAATAACGTAAGAATTTGCATGCTTCCCTGTAAGTGTTTCAATTGCTAAATTAAGTCCCCCTAAATAATCAAAGGTATCATTATTATCAATTAAACCATATAAGTTAGAAGCTCTTCCTAAATAGGTATTTCCTACATTTTGTAATTGTCTTACATACGTATCTTTTGCTAGAATTCCTTCATCTTTAGAGCTGTATACATAAGAAACTCTTTTAATAAATACATCACCTAACTCTTTCCTAGTTTTCCATGAATTAGAACGCTCAACGAGCCTGTTTATTCCTGCTCCATAAGAACCAGGTGCTGTTGCAAATACTCTGTAAGAAGCTCTAAGTCCAACTTCTTCTAAAGAGAGTTTTTTGTTGTTTTTTAACATCTCTCTTGCTTCTTTTACCCAATTTAAGGCAACAATATTTACATCTAGACTTTCATTTCCACCTTTTTTTAGCTCACCCAATGAAGATAATGCAGTATTTAAACTCAAACTTAGTGCTGGATATTTGTCAATAATAGTAAAAGATGATGCATCTAACGCCATTAGAACAGCTTTATTTAATAAGAGCAGTTTAGATGCGTATAAGTCTCTAAATAAACCAGAAGCTGTAAATAAGACATCTCGTCTGTATTTTCTTTTCTCATCTAATGGTTTTCGTTCAAGCCCTTTTAAAATTCCTCTTTTATTCCAAATAGCTTTTATTCCTAATAAATCTAACCCCAATGCAATCATCGCGCCTTCATCTCTAACTGTATCAGATGCCCACAGAATTAAGGCTTCTTTTTTTCTTACATCACTTTTCTTATTTGAACGTATTTTTTGTGCAAGAATTCCTGCTATATCAACAGCAATTTTTGAAGGAATAAGGCCAGCATCTAAAGCATAAAAGTTTCTTCCTGTTGGCAAGGAATCAGGTGTTCGTATAGGATCATTTCCTTTTCCAGCTTCCGTATATCCGCCATTTAAAGCAGAAAATAAAGCTTGCATTTCTTTTTTTGGAGAGATAATAAGATTTTCTTTTACCTTTTCATTTTTTTCTTCTTTCATAGATTTAAGCATAATTGCAACAGCTTCATCCTTCCAGTTTTTACCAAATGTATGTAAACCTAAAGGCATAAATTCTTCTTGAAGATGTGTTAAATAATGTCCCACTTCATGCAATAAAAATTCATCATCAATTTCATTAAAAGCAATACCTCTTACTTTTAGTTCTTCATCCATACTTGCTTCTAATTCTTCTCTTAAATGCATAGTATCAATTGCTTCTTTTATTTTTAAAATTGCATTTTTACGTAAGTTATCATCACTTGCAGCTTCTGCACTTTCTATTAACTGTCTTAATTCTAAAAGGCTGTCATATAAATCAGTTGTGGCTATTGGAGGCGTTAAATGATCAATCATAATTGCATGACCTCTTCTTTTAGCTTGAATACCCTCACCTACACCATCTACTATATAAGGGTAAATACTTGGTAAATCATCAATTAAAATACGAGGATAATCACTTGCACTTAAACCAACAGCTTTACGTGGTAAAAACTCATAAGTAGAATGCCTTCCTAAATGAATAATAGCGTCTGCTTTAAATTTATTTTTCATATAATAATAAAATGCCATATATTGATGAGTAGGAGGAAAAGACAAATTCGCATGCAATAACTCTTCATTTAATTCCCAACCCCTTGGAGGTTGAGGCGCTAAAATAATATTACCAAATTCAACAGAGGGAATAAGAAGTTCATTATTATAAACCATAACTTCACCAGGAACTTCACCCCATCCTCTAATACCTTCAATTTCTAAATCAATAATAGCTTGATTCAAGGCATTAGCACTCGTTAAATTAATTTTGTTTTCATCTTGTGATTTTTGTAAAAGACTTGTGTATTCATTTTTTAACTGTAACAATAAATTCAAAGCTCTTTTTCTGCTTTTGTTTCTAACTCCATCCAAAGCATGATGCAAATTATTCATTGTTTTATTCATATAGTTATTCATTGCTTTATAGGCTTTTAGTTTATCACTATTAGATACAATTTGAATTTCAGTATAAAGAAACTCCTTAATTTGTGCATGTAAAGCAGCAAGAGGTCCAAACTTCATCTCTTCTTTAATATGTATTGGCAAGGTATCAAGATAAGCTGCATATTCTTTAGAAGTAACATTATTTCCTTCTAAATTTTGTTTTTTTAAAACCGTTTTATCATTAGGTAAATTAACCGCTTTTTCTTGCAATAAAGATAATAAAGCCTCAGAACTTTTAGGTAAAACACCTACTTCATAACCTTCTTTTTTAAGATTATTTAAAATCTCAAAAAGTGTAGCTGGAACATTTAAATTATCTGCGCCAATATTATGCCGTCCAGGAGGATGATTATAATATATTATTGCAATTTTTTTGTTTTTGTTTTCTTGTTTTTTTAAGGAGATCCAACGTTTAGATTTTTTAACTATATTCTTAACTTCATCATCAAGAACTTTAATTTTTAAAAGTAATAAACCTGTTTTTTCATCTTTGCTTGAACCTTCACTCATTGCTAATATGTGAACTTGACCAATTCCTTGAAGTTCTGGCATGGATATACGGTAATGTACTGAATTAACAGCTAAACCAGAAGATGAAAGTTTGTAAGCATAACTAGTACTATCAAGTACTCTTAATGCTTTTAAAATAGGCACATTCAATTTTTTCAAGCTCTCATTAACGTCTAATCTGGATTCTCCTCCACCAATTACGAAATCGTGTAAAGAAATAATAGAATAATGTTTACCTTCACCTGATTTTTTTAAAAGATTCTGTACATTTTTAAGTGCTAAATAACTTGCTTTTCCCCATGAACTTAAAACAGAAACAACTTGTAAAGAAGGTGCATGTTTTTGTATAGTTTCATGAATTTGCCAAGAAGAAGTACTATCCGCCCTGTCATTATCTAATACAAATAAAATATCTTTGTTTCTATCTAAAATAATATCATCAATTTTATCATAGGTTTTAGAAGCATTAGCGTTAAGAAAATAACGTATTTGTTTTAATTCTTTAATTTTGGGCCACTCATTTTTACTCAAATTGCTTGTAAATAAAAAGGAGAATAAATTAGAAATATTTTCAATTCCACGATTTTCCCAATATGCTCTTGCTTGTAAGTAAAATGAAAAAGAGGGAAAATCTTCTTGTTTTTTATTTAAATACTCTAAATAAGATACGGTACTATTAGTTTTATTTAATAATTTAAGTGGGAAATTTTTATAAGGTGTTAAAAAAGGATCTTGGTTAATTTTTAATAAACGTCTATCCCCTTGTAAAGAAATAACCATCTGATTTTTTCTATAATTCAAAGTATTTAGTTTCTCAATTATTTCACCAAAAACAGATGTGTATAAAATAATATCCGCTTTATTAACATATGAATTTAATTCGTCCAAACTCATTTGTAATACTTGAGAAACACTTCGGATCTTAATATTCTTAACTGAATTTTTCATATAATATTTAGCAGCTGTATTAAGTGAAGAAGAAGAACGATCAGAGACAACAACAAACATTTCTTTTTGAGTCAAAGTATTTTGAGCATTGATATAAACAAAAGAAATACATAAAAAAAGTAATTTATAAAACATATCTATCCTATTAAAATTTAATAACACAGAAAGCAGAATTGTAGGCAGTAATATTAGTAGATACTAAGATTTCAAGACACCCCGCCTGATCTGTATTGATAAAACTAAGTCGGTCTCCGGGCTAAACGCACTTTTTCAAAACAAAATATCCCTTCCCATTATAAAACAGTGGCTTATATTTTGTCATAATAAAATATTATATACGTAGTACCGTTGCGGGGGCAGCATAGGATTTTAACCTATTTCCCATGAATTAAAATAATTCACTTAATTAAATTATTTTGAATATTACCTTATTTTTACTTAATAAAGAATTTTTGTGCTCAATTCTTACATTTCTAAGTTCTTCAATTTTACTAATCAATTACTCAATTTGTTGTAGTAAGTTATAGTCAAATTGACAAGTGATATTTTTCTGAGAGGACTAATTCTATTCAC
>CAJXWI010000196.1 GCA_913062735.1 uncultured Arcobacter sp. | reverse complement strand
GTTCTTCCCAAATTGCGTCTAATAATTGTTCTTTAGAAACAATTTGTTCTCTGTGACGTGCAAGGTGAGTTAGTACTTCAAAAGGTTTCCCTTTTAATTCTATTTCTTCACCATTATAAGTAATTTTTTCTTCATCTGGATTGATAACTAATTCATCAATTTCAATTACATTAGTTCCACCAAATCTTAATCTTGCTTCAATTCTTGCAAGTAAAATATCGAAATCAAATGGTTTTTTAATATAATCATCAGCGCCAGCTCTTAAAGCTTCGATTTCACTTTCTTTGTCATCTCTTGCAGATACTACTACAACAGCAGTTCTTGAAGATCTGTTTTTTACAAGTTTACATAACTCAATTCCATCACCATCTGGTAACATCCAGTCAGTTAAAACCAGATCATAGTTTCTGATATCAATAAAGTAAACAGCATCTTTATAGTTTTCAGCTGCATCTACTTGATAACCAAAATCACTAAGACCCTCTTGTAGTGTTCTGTTTAAAGTAATTTCATCTTCAATAATTAAAATTCTCATTTATATTTCCCTTTATTCTGATTAATCTTATACTTAAATTAAGTTTAAATTTTCCGAATTATAACATAAATTAAAAGAAATTTAAAGGAAAATTAAGCTAAATTTCAAAATTTGCTTAAAGAACGATAAAAAGGCTTGTATAAGAAAAATTATATTTATAAAGTGTCTTATATATTGCATAAAATAAAACAAATAATAATAATAAAAAAAAATTGAAAATTAAGCTAAATATTAGTTTATCTCAACTATTTGTTAATATAAAATAGATACAATAACACAATTTAATAATATTAAGGATATTTATGAATAAAAGTGTAATTGGTTTTATTGCAGGCTTGACAATTTGTGTTGCTTCATTAAACGCAAGCAATGTATATGCAACAGTAAATGGATCTGAAATTACTTCAGAAGATATTGCTTTGGTTATAAGAAACCCAAAGATTCAATTTGATAATTTAGATAAAATACAAAAAGATAAATTATTGAATAAATTAGTTGATCAAAAATTACTTGCTCAAGAAGCTATAAAAAGCGGAATTAAAAAGAACAGTGAATACCAAACTGCCTTAGCTAAGCTAACAGAAAATTTGGCACTAGAATTTTGGGTACAAAAAAAGTTAAAAGAAATTAAAGTATCTAAAAGTGAAAAAGAACTGTTTTATAAAAACAACAAAAATAAATTTGAGCAACCTTTGCAATTAAGTGCTTCTCATATTTTAGTAAAAACACAAGATGAAGCAAAAGCTTTAATCAAAGAATTGAACGAAGCTAAAAATAAAAAAGAAACATTTACAAAACTAGCAAAAACTAAGTCTGTTGGTCCTAGTGGAAAAAATGGTGGTGCTTTAGGTGTATTTACTTTAGATAAAATGGTTCCTGAATTTGCTAATGCTGCAAACGCTTTAAAAAAGGGAAATTACACAAAAAAATCTGTTAAAACACAATTTGGATATCATGTAATATATTTAGATGATAGAATGCCTGCTGGATTTGTAAAATATGAGCAAGTAGAAGCTAAAATATCTCAAAATCTTTTAGCAAAAAAGTTTAATGATTTTCTAAAAAACACAGCAGATAGTTTAAGAAAAAAATCAAAGATAGTAATTAAATAAAGGAGACAGATTTGTCTGTATTAGATATTGTAAAACCCGGTGTATTAAGTGGTAGTGAGGCTAAAAAGCTTTTTGATTATGCAAAAGAAAATAATTTTGCAATTCCTGCTGTAAATGTAGTAGGAACTGATTCTGTTAATGCAGGATTATAAGTAGCAGCTAAAGTTAATTCGCCAATTATTATTCAGTTCTCAAATGGGGGAGCTACTTTTTATGCGGGTAAGGGTTTAAAACATAAAGATGCTGAAGTCTTAGGTGGAATTGCTGGAGCTATGCATGTACATACTATGGCAGAAGCTTATGGGGTACCTGTTATCTTGCATACAGATCATGCTGCTAGAAAATTATTGCCATGGATTGATGGTTTAATTACAGCAGGGGAAGAGTTTTTTGAAAAAAATGCTCGTCCTTTATATACTTCACATATGCTTGATTTAAGTGAAGAGCGTTTAGATGAAAATATTTCTACCTGTGTTGAGTATTTCAAGAGAATGTCAAAAATTGATATGATGATTGAAATTGAACTTGGAATTACAGGTGGAGAAGAAGATGGTGTTGATAATACTAATATTGATAATTCTTTATTATATACACAACCAGAAGAAGTTTCTTATGCGTATGAAGAGTTATTAAAAGTTAGTCCTAACTTTACTATTGCTGCATCTTTTGGTAATGTTCATGGAGTTTATAAACCGGGTAATGTACATTTATCGCCAATTATTTTAGCAAATTCTCAAGAATTTATAGCCAAAAAATTTGGAACTTCTAAAAATGAAGTGAGTTTTGTATTTCATGGTGGATCTGGATCTGACTTAGAAGATATTAGAGAAGCAATTTCTTATGGTGTTGTTAAAATGAACATTGATACAGATACTCAATGGGCATTTTGGGATGGTGTAAAAGAATATGAAAAGAAAAACAAAGAATATTTACAAACACAAATTGGAAACCCAAAAGGGGATGATAAACCTAATAAGTCTTATTATGATCCAAGAAAATTCTTAAGAGCAGGACAATTATCTTTGGTACAAAGATTAGAAGTTGCTTATTCTGACCTTTTAGGTCTAAATAAAAACTAATAAAAAACAGCGACTTACGCTGTTTTTTTAATCTTGATTAGTCACTAATGCGAGATTATTTAAATTATATTTTTGCAATAAATCCAATACTTTTATTACTTTTTCATACATCACTTTTTTATCAATTCTTACAATAATAGTTCTATTTTTGTCTTTTATCTCTTTTATATTATCTTCTAAGGAGTTAAACGAAACACTTATTCCTTTAATCGCAAGTTTATCTTGGCTTACTTCAATAAATATCTCTTCTTGATTTACTTCTAGTTCTTTAGCTTGGGCAGAAGGTAAGGTTAATTTTAATGCAAAATCTTCTTTTTTAAAAACAGAAGTAAGCATAAAAAATATTAAAAGAATGAACACAATATCAATTATTGGAGTTAAATCCATTCCCAGAGTTTCTCTTCTTTTCATAAAGAAAGAATCTCTTTTTTTGCTTTTAATTCTATTTCATCAATAAGTGCAATAAAATGATTGTAAGAGATATGATGAGGAATGGCTACAACTAAGCCAACAATAGTTGTAATTAAAGCAATTGAAATTCCATTTGCAAAAATACTTGGATCCCCTAAACCTTTTTCACTCATTGCTTCAAAGGATTTATAAATTCCATATACTGTTCCTAATAAACCTAATAATGGAGCAATTGAAGCAATGTTTTTTATATAAGTAAGCCCCACTTCTAATTTTTTGATGTGATACTCAATTTGTATTTCTAAGGTAGCACTTTTAGAAAAATCAATTTTATTTTTTATTTTTTTAATCATTGTATTTTTCCTTGGAAGCGTTAAGAACTTCCAAATAATAATAGTAAAACCAAAAAAATTCAAAATAATAAGAACGGTAACAATAATACCACCCTTGTCAATATAGTCTAATATGTTCATTTATACTCTTTTATGATAATTTTTATTATTTTAGTATAATAGAGTTAATGAAATGCATAAACTCACCCACAGAAAAAATCAAATACAATAATATTGATGTATACATAAAACGAGATGATTTATTAGACAAAGAGTTTTCTGGAAACAAAGCAAGAAAACTTTATTATTTTTTGCAAAAAGATTTAAGTGCTTATACTAAGATTATATCTTATGGTTCAGTTCAAGCCAATTCTTTGTATTCTTTAAGTGCCTTAGCAAAAATAAAGAATTTAGCTTTAGATTATTATGTTTATAAAATTCCTTCTTATTTGAAAAACAATATTCAAGGAAATTACAAAGAAGCACTTGCTTTGGGTGCTAATATAATTGAAATTGACAGCGATGACATCAAAGAGTACTTGAAAAAAAACGTTTTAAATACAAAAGCAAAGCAGCTGTTTATTGATGAAGGGGCCAGAGTAAAAGAAGCACAAGTAGGTATTAAAATACTTGCAGATGAAATTTCTTCTTGGGCTTTTGAAAACCAAATTAATAATTTAAAAATTGTATTACCAAGTGGAACAGGAACTACTTCTTTGTTTTTACAAAAATATTTGAGCTTTGAAGTATTAACGTGTCCTTGTGTAGGGGATGAAGCTTATTTAAAAGAACAGTTTAAATCCTTAAATAATAATGAAAAAGAGCATCCTTTTATTTTACCTGTAAAGAAAAAATATCACTTTGGAAAGCTTTATAAAGAGTTTTATGAAATCTATGAAAAACTCTTAAAACAAACAGGACTTACCTTTGAACTTTTATACGATCCATCTGCTTGGATATGCTTAGAAGAATATGCTAAAAAACATGCAGATGAAGCGTATACTTATTTATATATTCATCAAGGTGGAATACTAGGAAATGAGTCAATGTTAGCACGGTATGAGCGAAAATTTCCTAAAAACACTAATAATAAGTAACACTTATTTCTCACATCTATAGCCTTAAACAGTAAATTTACCTATGTTTGGATATAATCACGATTATGGATAAAAATAATATAATATTAATTGGTTTTATGGGTGTTGGTAAAGGTACAGTGGCACGTGCAATATATGCATTAAACGGAAGTTTTTGTATTGATACTGACGATGTTATTGAAAGCCTTACGAAAACAAGAATAAAAGACATTTTTGAAAATAAGGGTGAAGCGTACTTTCGAGGACTTGAAAAAGACTGTGCTTCGTGGTTAATTAAGAGTATTGATAATACTGTTATTTCTACAGGTGGAGGTTTTTATAAACAAGAGCAGCTTAAAGAAATAGGTAGAGTTGTTTATTTGGAGTCTTCTTTTGATGAAATATTGTACAGAATTAATAGCTGTCCCAATGCGCAGAAGAAACTACAAAAAAGACCTTTATTACAAGACTTAGAAGAAGCAAAAAAACTTTTTAATTCCCGGGTGAATGAGTATAAAAAAGTAGCTGATCTTATTGTAAATGTTGAAAGAAAAGAACCCAAAGATATTGCTTGCGAAATCTTTTCTAAACTAAGGAAATAAATTGAAAATAATTAATACTAAGGATGCAAACTTCAAAGAAGAATTTGCAAATATCTTAGCGCGAGCTAAAACAGATATCAAAGGCGTTTCAAAAATCGTAACGTCTATCATTGATGAAATTGTAGAAGATGGAAATGAAGCTCTAAAAGGGCATATTTTAAAATTTGATAAGTGGGAAGTAAAAGAAGATAAAGATTTAGAAATCTCACAAAGCTCAATGCTAGAAGCCTATAATAATATTGATGAAAAACTAAAAGCAGCTTTGCATACTGCTTATGACAGAATTAAAGCCTATCATGAAAAACAAATTCCTAAATCATGGTTTGATTTTGAAAAAAATGGAACAATTCTAGGACAGAAAGTAAGTCCAGTAGATCGTGCTGGTTTGTATATTCCAGGAGGTAAAGCTGCTTATCCTAGTTCGCTTTTAATGAATGCTATTCCTGCTATTGTTGCAGGGGTTGAAGAAATTGTTGTTTGTACTCCTACGCCAAATGATGAAATTAATGAATTGTTATTAGCAGCCATGCATATTTGTGATA
>CAJXWI010000195.1 GCA_913062735.1 uncultured Arcobacter sp. | reverse complement strand
TGGATTTAAGTGCAACTGAGGGTACTTTAACAGTTAGTAATATTACAAATGATGATGTCATTAACGCAGATGAAGCAAGTGGTACTATTTCAGTAGCTGGGACAGCTAGTGGAGGAGATATCTCAATAGGGAATCCTGTTTCAATGGTAGTTAATGGCGTAACTTATGAGACAACTGTTCAATCTGATGGAACATATAGTGTAGATGTTGCAGGAAGTGATTTAGCTGCAGTTACTAGTTTTGATATACAAGTGACTTCAAGTGACGCATCTGGTAATACAGTAGTGACAACTATTACATCTAATCATGATGTAGATGCTTCGGCGGAAGAGGGTACTGTTACAATTGATGAAGTAACGGATGATGATGCAATTAACTCTGTAGATGCAGGAAGTATCATAGCTATTACTGGTAATGCTTCAGGTGGTGATGTATCAACAGATGATTTGGTCTCCATGATTATAAATGGAACTACCTATACAACAACTGTGCAAAGTGATGGAAATTGGAGTGTAGATGTTGCAGGTTCAGATTTAGCAGCAGATGATAGTTTTACTGTAAGTGTTGACTCAAGTGATGCTGCTGGAAATACAGTAACCTCAACAGGAACATCTACTCATACAGTAGATTTAAGTGCTGACTCGGGAACTGTCACTGTTAGAGCAATTACTAGTGATGATGTCATAACTTCAAGTGAAGCTGGTACTACTATTACTGTGACGGGTACTGCTTCTGGAGGTGATATTTCAACAGGAGATACAGTAAGTTTCACAGTTAATGGTACTGATTATACTACAACAGTTGATGGTGACGGAAATTGGAGTGCAAGTGTATCTGGAGATGATTTAGCTAATGATACAAGCTTTGATGTTAGTGTCTCTTCATCAGACAGTGTTGGAAATACTGTAACCTCAACAGCAACTTCAACCCATACTGTTGACTTAAATGATAATCCAGATGCAGTTGATGATACAACTGTTAGTACACAAGTAACAACAACTACAACAATATTCTCTTCAACTTTTGAAGAACATTTGAACTCAAATGACACAGAATTTGTAGATAGTGTTGATGGATGGTCAAATACAGTAAGTGGTGAAAAAATTGAATTAAGAGATGAGTCTACAAATGGTGGTGATGCCCATGGAGGTCAAAAATACATTGAACTTAATACTGATTCTAGTGATACTTATAGTGATGCATCTAGTATATCTCGAACAATAAATACTGTTGATGGTGCAAGTTATGAATTGGATTTTAACTTCTCACCACGTCCAGGGTATGATGCTGATGTTAATCAATTTGAAGTTATAGTAGATGGTGAGTCTTTAGGTACTTATAGTGTGGATGGTTCAGGAACAGGATCAATGGTGTGGAGTAATGACTCTGTCACTTTTACTGGTACTGGAAGTCCTGTAGTTATTGAGTTTAGAGAAACAGGAAGTGATAATCCTGATCAGGGTAGAGGTATGTTATTAGATGATATTTCTTTAACCCAGTCAGTAACTTCTACACAAAACACAGCAATAACAACTGATGAAGATACTGCAATAACTGTGGATGTTTTGAATAATGATACAGACCCTGACAATGACTCTTTAACAATCACTCAAGTTCAAGGGCAAGATGTGAGTTCTGGACAAACTGTAAATGTAACCAATAGTACAGGAACCATTTTAGGAACAGCTGTTGTTGTAAATGGAAAAATATTATTTACTCCTGGAGATAACTTAGATAGTTTAAATGCAGGTGAGAGTCAAGATGTAACTTTTGCATATACAATCAGTGATGGTCAAGGTGGAACTGATAGTGCCAATGTAACTGTAAATGTGACTGGTGTGAGTGAAGAAGGAATAACTATTACTAGAACATCTGATATTAACAATGAAACAATAGATAGTGTTGATGGTTTTAGTAGTGCCAATGATACTTTAAATGCCAATGAAGATATAAAAGGAAGTTCTAGTATTTCAATGTATGCGGGTGATGATACTATAAATGTAGGTGATGATATAGAAGATACTAGCACAATTGATATGGGGGTAGGTAATGATACTCTTGATGTGGATGATGACATAAAAGATTATGCCAATATAGATATGGGTGCTGGTAGTGATACTCTAACAGTTGATGATACTATTAAAGACAATGCAAATATTGACATGGGAAGTGGTAATGATACTTTAAACGTTGGTGGTGATATTAACGATGATGTACAAATTAATATGGGTGAAGGGGATGATACTCTACATATGTTAGATTCAGCAGGTAGTGGCAGTGGTAGTGGCCATGCCAAAATTGAAGGTGCAAGTGGCTCACATAGTGGAGCACAATTAGATTTTGGGGATGGATTAGATACACTGATCATCGAAGATGATATAGACTTTGATTTTGATAGTTTAACACTAGATGGAAGTAGTAATAATCAAATCAGTAACCTCGAAGTCATTGATATGCAAAATGGCAGTGGAAACAATGATTTGGATAATTTAGATATATCTGATGTTTTAAATATGACAGATGATGACAATATACTAAAAATACTTGGTGATAGCGGTGATGAATTGGGTCTTAATATTACAGGTGAAGATTTAGAATGGATTAAATCAGATTCACAAGTTACTGAAGATGGTGAAGAGTTTGATGTTTGGGTAAATAGTAGTAGTGATGCTAAACTTTATGTTGATGATGATATTACCATTAATGATATCTAAAAGGGGATGTAGGAAGTAGAAATACTTCTGCTAACATATGATACTTAGTGATGAAAACAATAAAATTGAATATGTTGGCCAGTACAAAATAGTTAAAACACTGGCTGTGAGTGGATATAGTAATGTTTATTTGGTGGAAGATACCAAGGATGGTAATAAAAAATATGCTTTAAAAGCAATCAGAAATTCCAATGAACGTTATAAACTCCAAAATGAAGTAGAAACATACAAAAAGATTTTTAATCATGATAATATTTTAAATCTAACGAAAGTATTCAAAGTTTCTAAACGATGGTTTTTACTTTTTGAACACGCTCAAGATGACTTGAAGAATAAAGTTGTCACAACTGGTGTACTTGACGAGCATGAAATTTTTAATATTTTAAGAGATATGCTTAAAGTGCTGAAATTTACCCGTAAACTAAAAATTATCCACAATGATATCAAACCTGCAAATATCTTAATCAAAGAGAATGAATATTTTTTATGTGATTGGGGCTTGGCTGTTAGTGATTATAAAGCAGAAACTTTAAATATTGATACTGATAGAGGGTACATTGCTCCTGAGGTGTTTAACGGAGTATATGATATTCGTGCAGATATATATTCTTTGGGATGCACTTTATATTATTTGGCTGTTGGCAAAAAAATATTTGATATCAATAAAGAGTCTTCTTCTGCTTATATTATGTATTCACATTGTTTTTTAAATCCAAAATTAGAACAAATACAATCAAATAAACTAAAATATCTTATCCTCAAACTCACTGAAAAAAACCCAGACAAACGTCTTACTTTAGAAGGTATAGAGAAAGTTCTAGAAAGTAATGAAACGTTTGAATTTGAGGAAAGTAATAACAATCATAAATACTATCAAAACAAAAATAGTTTTGAATTGTATGAGTTGTTAAAAGAAAAAAATGTTCTGTATGCCTATAATAATTTGGCATTTTTATACGAAAATTATGAAGAAAAAAAAGATCTTAATCAAGCACTTGTTTTATATGAAACTGCTGCAAAAAAAGGTTTAGTTAATGCAATGTACAACTTAGGTGTTTTGTATTTTTCCTCCAACGACATACCTGAAGATAATCAAAAAGCTTTTTTTTGGTTTAATCAAGCATCATTAAAACACCATGTAAAAGCGCAGTATTGTTTAGGCTTATTTTATGAAGAAGGTTTAGTGGTTACACAAGACATGAAAAAAGCACATAAACTGTTTAAAATTTCCGCTTATGCTGGCTATAAAAAGGCATATAAGAAGTTAAAAGAATTGCATAAAAGAGATATGAAACTTTAAGCATAGATAAAATTTGTTTTAACTATAATTCCTCCTTCTTATGACCCCGTCGTCTAGAGGCCAAGGACATCAGGATTTCCTCCTGAGGACGCAAGTTCAAATCTTGCTGGGGTCGCCAAGCTACAGCTATTATTCTATCGAATCTTTTAAAAAATTATCAACGAACTATTTTAATTAATGTATTAGAGGGTGCAACTTGGGGTGCAGCTTTAATAAATTAAATTTTAGAAAAATATAGTACTAATTAATTGTCACAAATTTATGACAATATTTATATTACACCTATTTGTTTTAAAAAAAAATAGATTTTATACTTTTTTTATTCTACATTTTCAAAAAAATTATAAATCTTTAAATACGACATTTCTGTCACATTTTAAACTTAACAGATGAATGTACGATGCTCCTATAATATTTAAGTAATTGAGAATATCAATAGTGACAAGATATTAGTAAAAACATAAGAAAAAATTAATAGTTTAAATATATAATGAATTCTTAATAAATTCAATTAAGAATTAAAAAATAAAATAAATAAACGGTTTCCTTAATTTATATTTTATATATAGCAAAAAAACTAGGAGTTTTAATGGCAGAAACAATAAATATTGGAGAAATTGCAAGTCTTGTGACTAATGATATTTTTAAATGGTTTAAATGGGAAAGACATGGTTTGATGGATGAAAATTTTGATTGTCATAAAAATGAACCACATAAATTGGCTGCTACAAGAAATTGTATAACGCATCCAGTAGATGTAGTTTTTTCTTATTTTGATCCTTACTTAAACAAAAAAATATTGCTGAATACAGACCTGAAATCATACAAAAAAGATTCTATATCTCAAGTTAACATTAGAAAAAGTATAAAATCACTTGCTAATACAATAGATTGTGCTCAGGGAAGTCCTATTTGGAAAGCAAAGTATGCACCACCTTCTGAGTCATATGAAGTCAGAGGCATGTTGTTTGTTTATAATCATGATGACGCATATGATAAAGATTTTTTTAATAGCTTCAAAGAGATTAGAGTTGAAAATCTTGTTGTTAAGAAAAACTCAATTGTTCATATTCTGGAACCCAAAAGAATAAGATATTTGTATAACGTAATTACAGACATGAAAAATTTATATGCTGAAGATATCTTTCCTAAAGATGATTATAGCTTTTATTATCCAGATTTACATTTACATAAAACTAACGGAATTAGAAGCAAACACTCGGCATCTATTGAGTTATTAACAGCACCTTACATGATAATTTCACATGGAGATTTTACGAAAACTGAAAACGAAACAACTGTAATAACTGAAGAAAAAGGTTATTTGATTTATTATAATAGAGATGGTAGTACACAGGAAGAATTCATGTATTTATTTGATACTTTATCAAGGTTTCAAATGCTTAATGACAATATTAGAATTAGAGTTGCTAATAATAATCCACATTCAAATATTATGATTAACTACTCCAATGCCATTACTTCTTATGTCACTGCATGGGGCTCAGATTCAAATAAAAAAGATCAATTAAAAAATATAAAATTTGATACTTTAACTGCGGTAGTACCAAATTATAAACATGGAAATATAGGATGGAGATTTGAAGATGAATAATATATCAGGCAATTTATTTTATGCATCAGATAAAGCAATTTTTGATGCTCTTTTACAAAGAA
>CAJXWI010000194.1 GCA_913062735.1 uncultured Arcobacter sp. | reverse complement strand
TTTTATTGTATTTTTACTGTTCAATTTCTTTATAAAATTCTGAATTAATTTCCAAATCTTTAATTAGCTCTTCCCAAACCAGCGGTTCAAATCCGGTTTCCGATTTAAACTTGTCTGATATCAGGCTTCTATCTATAACAAAGGTTTTGTCTAATTCAATTTCAACATCAACTTTGAATTGTTTTTTAATTAGATTTAACAAGTAATATTTATCAATAGGCGCTGCTGACAAATGATAAATACCGTGCAAATTTTTATTAGGTAAAATGAAATTATTCAATATTTTAACAAATGTATTTGTTGGTAAACCAGAATAAATTGCATTTGAAAACCCTCTTATCGCCCCACCTTTTTGCGACTCAAACCAATTAACAAGCCCGCCATGTGGGAAAATTTCCCGACCAATAAAAGAGGTTCTCAAGGTTAGAACATTGGATAAATAATCTATTTCACCTAACGCTTTCGTTCGCCCATAAAGATCAGTAGCGTTTGGGGTATCACTTTCGACATACATCCCCTTTTCCCCATCAAACACACAGTCGGAGCTAAACTGTATCATTCGGGAATTTGAACGAGCACAAGCTTGCGCTAATTGATGTGGAAATAAAGAATTTAACGCGATACATACTTGATGATTACTTGATATTTCTAATTGCTTTACAATACCAATGCAATTAAACACGACATCAGGTTTAATTATAGAGATAACATGATCAACATTATCAAAGTCTAGAACATCAATATTATCAAATATCTGTGTATTTTCGATCTTAGGAATATTCGGAAGCTGCTTTTTATCCTTGCGAATAATAACACTTACATCATGATTGAGACTTAATCCCATCCACAACGTATGTCCAATCATCCCAGTAGCGCCAACAATTAATATTTTCATTTAAATGCCCTCTGGGACAATGGTTATTCCTTTCTCAATATCACCGATGAAATCAAGTTTTCTTAATAAGGTCTTCATTCCGTCAACATCTAAACGTTCGGTATTATGTGAATTATAATCTTCAACAATAGAAAGATCTTGCTCCCCTTCATCAAAAAATTTGGAATAATTTAAGTCACGATTATCTGCGGGGATACAATAATATTCACCTTGATCTTGTGCCACAAACATCTCCTCTCGACTGCATAATGCTTCAAATAGCTTTTCACCGTGTCGAGTTCCAATAATATTTATGGTGTGATCAGGTTTATCCATTAGGCTAAAAATTGCTTGAGTTAATACGTCTATCGTTGCCCCTGGCGCTTTTTGAACAAAAATATCACCATTCTCTCCATTTAAAAAAGCATGTATGACTAGATCAACCGCGTCATCTAAGGTCATCATAAAACGAGTCATCGAAGGATCTGTAATGGTTATGGGCTCTTCTTCGATAATCTGTCTAATAAATAATGGAATCACAGAGCCACGAGAAGCCATCACATTACCATAGCGGGTAGTGCAAATTGTGGTATTAGTACCAATGAGATTACGACTCTTAGCAACAATTACCTTTTCCATCATTGCCTTAGAGATACCCATTGAATTAATAGGATAGACAGCTTTATCCGTACTTAAACATACTACTCGGCTAACCCCATGAAAAATGGCACTTTCTAAAACATTCTCCGTACCCAATACATTCGTTTTAACAGCTTCAAGTGGATAAAACTCACAGGATGGAACTTGCTTGAGCGCTGCAGCATGAAACACATAATCAACACCTCGCATTGCATTCGAGATACTTTGAGCATCACGTACATCACCAATATAAAATTTTAGTTTCTTATTGTTGAATGCTTTACGCATATCGTCTTGTTTTTTTTCATCACGTGAAAATATACGGATTTCACCGATATCACCATCAAGAAATCGTCTTAAAACTGCGTTACCGAAGGAACCTGTACCACCAGTAATCAATAGAACCTTATCTTTAAACACCTTTACCACCAAATAATATGTTTATGCGTTTTACACACACTACTGCCTATTTTTAGATCACTGATACAATTTTTATATACAGATATCAGTAGCCGTGAGGGTAATTACAATACATCGCCTACATTTCCAATTCAGCCATATGATGGAGACATTTAGCTATTAAAAACAATATGGATGCAGCTACATGAAATCAAAGCGATGATTATACACTTACTGCTAAAGGAAGGCACGAATCCAAAAAGTGACACTATCAGGATAGTTTTCTATATAAAAAAACGATATTTGAGTGCTAATCCACCTATAAGTTGACTATTACTTCATAATTCTCGATTTTAATTTCAATAATTTATGATACAAAACAACACAGGTTGAATAGAGGCCTCTATATTTAATATGAGATAAGGTTGTATATAAATTAAATGGACACTCAGGATACGCATAGACATTCATTTTTAGATTTGCATATAGCTCAGTATCACTATACAGGTGATTATACTTTGCACGTAACGCTTCAAATGCCACATTTATTTTATTTATATTTTTTGAGATTCTTTCATGATCATGAGATGTGTCAATCAAGTATGTGGGCTCGTTTATTCTGTATGCGGCCCCATGAAACGAAATTAACCGAAGCCACATTTCATGATCCTGCCACGCAGGCAACTTTTCATCAAACCCTCCTAAATCCTGCACCCGACGCTTCAAAGTGAAGATTTGATTACCCACGATATTTTTTTTTGCGATTTTTTTTATGTCGATCTCTTCAACACCATTTAAAATACACCTTACTTTATGCTTCTTATCTTCAAAGTAATATGAAGAAGATAAAAAGGAATATTTATCAAGTAAGCTTGAATTCTCAATAAAAGCTTCAACCCTTCTAGGATAAAAGTAATCATCATCATCTAACCCTGTAATATAGTCTCCTGTACAATTTTTTATCGCATTATTTCTAGACACACAAGCCCCACTATTTATGGGGTTTTTTATGTATTTAAGGTTTTTATGCGTCTTCATCAGGTAATGCATAACTAAATCTGTATCATCTTGGCTATTGTCAGAACAAACAACAACTTCAACATTTTTGTAGCTTTGATCAAAAGCGGACATAACAGCTCGTTTCAGCAAGACTGAGCGATTATAAGTACATATATAAACGCTGACTAATGGCACTTCCATTAATTCCACCTCAAAAATAAAGTTTTATTCATAATAACAAAATTAGCTAGTCAATATGAGCCTCACTCAAGAAATAGACACAATACATATAAGAAAATCACACTTTACACTTCTCTATTAAAGAATATGAAATAACATTGATCCATTAAGCCTCCGTCATGTATTATTAGTTATTTTTTTGATCCGGATAAATTGTGAGAATACTCTGCGTTAATAATGTTGTTGATTCGAAGCTAGGCGGTGGTACGGCAACAAGAACAAAGCAACTATGTAGCTATCTTGCTAGTCAATCTCATTCTGTAGAGTTACTTTCTCTCCAAATTGGCAACTTAGAAGACAGCAGAAAAATATTAGAACATGTTAGGACTACATTACTTAAGGTTGCTAATAAGCGATTTTTTTTACCTAAAATTAGTGAGTTTCACAAAATTGAGTCTGCTGTCATAAATTCAGATTGCATACACATGATGTCTCACTGGACCTTCATCAATGTAATTACTGCCTATTATGCACGAAAGCATTCTGTGCCCTATATAATTTGCCCTGCTGGAGCATTGCGCATATTTGGTCGCTCCAAAATCCTTAAAATGCTTTTTAACATCTTTTTTGGAAACTATTTACTACATAAAGCAAATGCATTAATTGCTATAAATAAAGATGAAGAAGTGGAGTTTAAAAATAATAGTTGTTATAACAATCAAAACATAATGATAATTCCAAATGGCATTGACCAGAAAGATTATTTAATAAACCCATCGGATAATGTTCCCAAACTACCCGATAATAAGTTCATTTTATTTCTTGGCCGTCTCAATGAAATTAAAGGTCCTGATATTCTTTTTGACTCTTACGCTAAAATATCAGAGCAGTTCCCTCTAGTTGACTTAGTTCTTGCGGGTCCAGATGAAGGATTACAAACTACAATTGAAAATAAAGCATCTAAACTAGGTTTATCTGAACGAATTCACTTTACAGGGTTTCTAGCTCATAAAGCTAAAATAGACGCACTGACGAAGTGTTATATGATGGTAATCCCCTCTCGAAAAGAAGCGATGAGCATTGTTGTGCTCGAAGGAGCAATGTTAAAAAAACCGATAATATTTACTGATGAGTGTGGCGTTGATGATTTTGAGCAAAACAATATTGGAATAAGCACAAAAGTTTCAATTAACGAGATTTCTACCGAAATGGAAAAACTTCTTAATTCAGAAAGACTTGCCAATAAAATAGGCTTAGAGGCTTATGATTTCACCATTAAAAATTACAGCTGGGATGCTATAATTGATAAGCATATATTGTTATTTAATAAAACAATTGAAAATAATAGATAATACCCTAGATATTTTTATCATAAAAAACACCTATACATCCTCAGCCAATATGGAACAAATCATTTCACTTGTATCTGCATAAAAAATATCATTATCTTTATTTATATAATCACTAAGGCCAAATTTTGCGTTCTCATGAACAAAAATAATTTTCTTACCCATATGATGAGCCTCTATACCTACAGTTGAGTAGCCAGTAATACATATATCACAACTATTTATGCTTGTCTCAACACTAATAGTATTAATGTCTTCAAAAATTATATCTACATTATTTTTTAGTATACTATTTTTATCATCCAGCGAAATTCTATTTAATGGGTGCTCTCTAAAAACCCATAAGTAATCAGTATCCTTTCTAATAACATCAAGTAATTCGAAATTGAAATAGTCTGGCCATAATTGAAGTGCGACAAGAATTGTTTTTTTTGAACGCTGTAACTTATTAAGGACCTCTTTATAAAGCTTTGTACCGTACCATAAATTTCCAACCAATTCGAACCTCTCATAACCAAGCTCCGAAACAATTCTTTTCTTTGAAACTCCATCCCAGCCCCAAAATGTTGTCGGTATTCCGATTGAAGAGCTCACTCCAGATAAGTAAGAGTACATAGGATGGTAGTTATTTTGAATCCCATGTTGATAGTCAATACACTCAACACCTCTTCGCTTTAAGACTTCAATCATTGCAAGGTCATTAATGTTATAATATGCAACAAAAATAACTTTCTTTATCATCACCTTATTTGGAATTATTTTTTCATAAAAGTATAGGTGCGACTCAATTTTCGAAATCAATTCAAGAAGATCATTAGGGTTGAAATTTAATTTTATATTTTTTGAAAGTGCCACCGACCTAATAATTGATGAGAAGTCATATATTATATTATTGTGAGTAGTTCTTTTTCTAAAGTGTGCTTTAACTTTATATAAAGCAGAAGGAATTGAAGACACGTTTAAATATTTTGAATTTAAATTGTTACCAGTTAAAATTACATCATAATTAAAAATCTTACTTTTTATTGCCTCTACATGCTTACTAAAAGCTAATCCATTGTGATTATTATTAAAATGAGAACTTGGAGATACAATAAGGTTTTCTAATCGAAATTTTTTCCGTAAAAAAAAGACATCTACGCTTCCTTTAACGATAGCTTTTATCCTATTTTTAAACGTAATTAAAACTACAATAAAAAATAAATACCTTTTATTAAAGTAAAACATAACAATATTAATTCTCATATTGTCTCTTATATTTTTCTCTCTCCTTTTTT
>CAJXWI010000193.1 GCA_913062735.1 uncultured Arcobacter sp. | reverse complement strand
TAAAGGAGTCAAATTGAAAACTCCAATATTTAAAACAAATGTACTGCTTTACTTACTTTTAGCGCTTGTATTGCTTAGCTCTCAAAGCATGACGGATGAAATAAAGTTTAACATTGGCAAAGATGCTTACCCTCCATATATTATTATTAAAGATGAAAAAATTAGCTCAGGTATTATATTTGATATTACCAATAAAATTGCAAAAACTCATGGGCATACAGTGGCTTTTTTTCGAGTTGAAAGAAAAAAAGTTAACTTTTCTTTAAAAGAAGTTGAAACTGATGCTACTGCACGTATAAAAATTTGGCAGCCACAAGATGCAAACTATATATCTACTGATAGTATTATCCTGATAAAAAATGTATTGTTCTTTGTATCTGAAAATGATTTTAAATTTGAGACACTTGTAGACTTATATGGCAAAAAACTTAAAACACACATAGGATATTCCTACCCCGACCTTGAAGAACTTATGAAGAAAGGTTTTATTCGTAGATACGATGAATACACTGAAATTGAAATGTTAGAAAAATTACTTAACTCAGATGGAAAATTTGATGCAACTATTTTAGATGAACGAGTAGGGCTTTGGCTTATGAATAATATGGAAGTAGAAAAGAAATTTAGTATTGCAAAAAAAAGTCTTGGAAAATATGAATATAAAATTATGTTTCATAATAAGTGGAAAAAATTTGTGCTTGACTTTAATAAAGAATTACTCAAGATGAAAGAAAATGGCGACTTGGATAAAATAATTAATAACTACATGGATTCTGCAAATTAATACCTAAAATCCATTGACTACATGGATACTTCATGTTTCATTAATATAATATGTTCATTGGGGTAATAATTAATATGAATAAAGATAAAATTTTAAGTGATATCATCAGTTCAAGTTTATATGAAATGATTGATTTTATGAATAATAATCAGGGGAAATTAGATGCTAAACTTTTAGATGAAATTGTTATATTATGGCAAATGAAAAAAGAAAATTCTTCTAATAATTCACAGCTATTAAATAATTAGAAAATTCACAATTTTTTTTGCACAGATACTACACAGATCACTGATATAATCCGCCAGAGGTATACAAACTATATGAAAATATTATTAATGGAAGATGACGAAATATTAAATGAAGTCATTACTACAAGTTTAAATGAAAAAGGTTATGATGTCTTCAGTGCTTATGATGGAGAAGAAGCGGAAAGTGCAATATGTGAAAGCAATTTTGATTTGTTTCTCTTTGATGTAAATGTTCCTGATATAAATGGTTTTGATTTATTGAAGAACTTAAGAAAAAGACATATTAAAGTGCCTACAATTTTTATTACTTCACTTGATGATAGTTTAGATTTAAAAAAAGGCTTTGATGTTGGTTGTGATGATTACATTAAAAAACCATTTGAATTTGTAGAATTAATATTACGAATTGAAAATATTAGAAGATTGTATAAACTGGACAGAAAACACATAGAGCAAATATCTGAAGAAATTATCTATGATTATAATACTTCAACAATCAATGCTCACAATGATAAATATATTCTTACTAAAAAAGAGTTAAAAGTATTTGAATATTTTTTGAAGAATAGAGATAGAACTATATCAATGGAAGAGCTAAGTTTAAATGTATGGACTTATGATGATAGTCCAACTGACTCAACCATCCGAACGTATATAAAAAACTTTAGAAAAATGTTAGGCTCAAATGCTATTTCTACAATCAAAGGACTAGGTTATCGTTTTAACTAAACAAGAAAAAAAGACTTTTTACAGTTTTTTAGGATTATATTTAGGATCTTCTTTGGTGATGATTCTCTTGATTGGGTGGTTGGTTTTTTCTTCTCATGTGAAACAACATTCCGAATTGGAACGTTCAAAAATGGATTTAATTGCAAATGATTTTGCTCATAAAATAATACAAGCTCAAATGCAAAAATTAGATTTGTCTCAAAATGATTTTAAAATAACCCAAGAATTAAAGTTTGGTTTATATGATGACTTGGGTAATGAGAAGATTACTCAAATAGAAGAAATAATTGATTTTTCTAAAAAATTTTATGAGCGTGATGGTAGTTTATATGTAATTAATAAAAGTGTTGCTGGACATATGGGAATATCTTATGTGGTGATTGAAAAACCTTCCTTTCATAATCAGATAGCAATTATGATTCAAAATACAATTGCTATTATGGTCGGTGTTTATATCATGATTACAGTCATTGGGTTTTATCTTGCAAAACTTTTTATTTATCCAATTCAAGCACAAAGAGAAAAGTTAAATAATTTTATCAAAGATACAACCCATGAAATAAATACACCCCTAGCAGCATTATTATTAAGTGTGGAGTCAGATAATTTCTTTACAGAAAAAAACCGAGATTATATTAGATTGAGTGCAAAAAAGATATCAAATCTTTATAAAGATCTGACCTACGTTTTTTTGAAAAAGAATATAAAAAAAGAACTGGAATTCACTAATCTCTCTGAGATTTTAAAAAAAGAATTGGATTATTATACAAAACTTGCAACAAAAAAGAAAATAACAATTAATCATCAAATAGAAAACATGCATTATAAAATTGAAGAAGAAGATTTTATCAGACTTACCAATAACATTATTTCAAATGCCATTAAATATACAAAGAGAAATGGTGAGATTACAATTAGTTTTTATCAAGGTATTTTGATTGTTCAAGATACTGGAATTGGGATTACAGAAGAAAAACTTAATAAAATCTTCGAAAGGTATTATCGAGCTACGAATGAAGTCGGTGGTTTTGGTATAGGACTTGATATTGTAAAAACAATATGTAGTAATTATAATATCAAGGTCGAAGTCGATTCAAAATTAAATGAAGGTACAACATTTAAGTTATACTTTAAAAATCCTTATTTTTAAAGTATATAATATAATACATATTTACTCCACATGCAAAGGCTACAATTGTATTTAACATAATACAAAGGCTTTTATTTGAAAATACTCTTACTTGAAGACGATTTAATTTATTCCGAACTAATTGCAAACTACTTAAAAGCCAAAAATCACGATGTCCAAACCGTCTATGATGGCGAAGAGGCAGAAGAGTATATTTATTTTAATAAGTTTGATTTGTTATTATTGGATATTAATGTTCCACATATAAGTGGATTAGAAGTATTAAAGAGATTGCGAGGTGAAAAAATTTCTGTACCTGTTATATTTTTAACCTCAGAAGACAGTATTGGTTTTTTAGAACAAGCATATAGCATTGGATGTAATGACTATTTGAAAAAACCTTTTGAATTGAAAGAGCTCATCATTAGAATAAACTATCTTAATAAAACTCATTTTATTGAAAATAAACTGTTTATTACTATATCTGACCAAATTACATTAGATATGTCAAACTTAGTCATTATAAAAAATAAAGAAACATTCCCTTTGTCAAAAAAAGAAGCGAACATTCTCAAATATTTTTTTACAAATAAAAATAAAATTATCGATATGGATGAATTGATTGTTAATGTGTGGGAATATAATGTTGGGCCTTCCATTGCTACAATAAGAACTTATATCAAAAATATTAGAAAGATTATTGGTTCAGATTATTTTACAACCATAAAAGGAAGTGGGTATCGTTTCAATATTTAATTTCAAGTATTTTCTACTTTAAAAATAATTCTGCTTAACTGCATGTTGACTCCATATGGGCACGTTAAACTTCTTAAGTAATATTTTAAAAAATATTCACGCGTATATTGGTTTTAATTCGCATTTAGTAAATCAATATATTTAAAATCTTAGGAGAAACTATGAATAAATTCGTAAAAATCAGTTTAGTAGCAAGTCTTGCTATTGCAGGAATTAGTGTTAGTGCATCAGCTGGAAGTTTAGAAGATGCTTTGAGTCAGGGTAAGTTTTCTGGAGATATTAAGTCGTATTATTTTGTACAATCATTTGAGGGTGCAGGTAAAAACGACAGTTCTATTTGGGTAAATGGAGGTCATCTTAAATACATATCGGGATCTTTAAATGGTGTAAGTGTAGGTGCTACGCTTCAAGCTTCTAGTGTGAATGATATTGATGATGAAGATGGAAAAACAAAAAGTACTATGGATGCACAAGGTGCACAACTGTCTGAGTCTTATATAAACTATAAAATTTCAAATACATCTATTAAAGCAGGTAGACAATTTATTGTTGGTATGCCATTACTTGGGAGATCAGGTTCACGAATGATTAAAGATTCATTTGAAGCATATTTACTTACTAATACAGATTTAGAAAATACTACTATCCTTGCAGGTAAAGTAACCAAGTACCAAGGCAGAACTGACTTCTCAGGTCATGGGGCATATACGACACTAGGAACAGGCACTGGAGCAATTGGTGATTTTCTTAAAGTTGGAACAGATGGAACAGATACTATATATGTTAAAAATACTTCTATTAAAAATTTAACATTAAGAGGTCAATATCTTGGAACGGATTCAGTTTCAGATGTGTTATATGTAGATGCTAAATATCAGTTTATAGGCGATTTAAAACCATATCTTGCAGTTCAATATTATGATACAGATTATGATTCAAGTACAACAGATTCAAGTTTATATGGTGTTAAAGTGGGTGCAAGTGTATCTGGTGTTAATCTTTTTGCTGCTTACTCTTCTACTGATGATGAGGGTAGTGTGGACAGAGGACTTGGGCAAGGTGCATATAGCATATATACAGCAAGTGTAAAAACTGCTGGTGGAGATGCATATAAAGCTGGTACAGATTCTTGGACAACGGGAGCTTCCTATACTTTTGCTAATTCTTTAAATGCTAGAGTTCAATATAGTAATTATGATCAACCAACTGCCAATGCTGATTTAGATGAACTTAATTTTACTTTTAAATATAAGTTTTCAGGTGAACTCAAAAACCTCTCTGCTCGAATTGATTACACTATCTTAGATTATGATGATGACTCTAAAGATGCCACAGATTTCAGAAGTAAGTTGATTTATTCTTTCTAAGGATAAAAGATTAACAAAAATAGGGACTTGTTTTTCAAGTCCCTATTTTTATATAACTAAGCAAATATTACATATATACTCCACATCAAATCATTATAATTTTACACATAAATGTCAAACTATCTATAACCTGTTAAAACGAAATAATTTTAAGCCGCGAACTTAAAAATGACATTTATGTTTATTTCCAAACAAATTTCAAAAGATTTTATTTCTCTACTATTTCCACATACAGCCCACGTTAGGCCTATATAATACCTATACAAAAAAACAAAGGACAAAAAATGAAAAAGATTGTAACTGTTGTATTGGGATTGAGTTTATTCGTAGGAATCTCTTTATTTGCTAAAACTGATGGAATGAATTGTGATACATCTCATATGACAAAAAAAGATAATAGTTTTGTTGGTTCAGGTCCAAGTAATTTTAAATACTTATACCCTGATAGTCTAAATTCTAATTAAGAAGAATTGTATAAAACAATTAAGTGAAGAATTAATGGGTAGGAATATGAAAAGTAAATTTCCACGTTCACTCCACATTAAAACAATAAGATTCTCAACAATAAAATTAAGGAAAAAAGATGAAAAAAATTACGACGTTAGTATTAGGATTAAGTTTATTTGCAAGTAGTGCAGTAATGGCACATAGTGATATTCCAACACATACAGGTAATCATATGCATGAAGGTAAAATGGCAAATCATTCAAACCCTAATGG
>CAJXWI010000192.1 GCA_913062735.1 uncultured Arcobacter sp. | reverse complement strand
TATTCTTTTTATTGGTAATACTGCTTATAAGATAAGGTTTAACTTGCACTCCATTATTGGAGAACATTGAATATGCTTGTGAGAGTTTATAAGGTGACATTGCAAAAGAACCAAGTGTAATTGATAAATCAAAAGGAATTTTTTTCATTCCATATTCTTTTAACCCATTGTAAACAACATCTATTCCTAAATCGGTTACTAAATTTATTGTTGCTAGGTTTCTTGAGTGTACTAATGCTTCTCTTAAAGGAATAAATCCCTTATAGTTTCCTTCATAGTTTCTTGGTTGCCATTTCTTCTCTTCATCTCCATCTTTATAATCATAGGTTCTAGAAATATCAATTAAATTTGTAGCTGGGGAGTATCCACTGTCTAATGCTTTTTGATATAAGAAAGGTTTTACAGAAGATCCTGGTTGTCTTTGTGACTGAATTACTCTATTAAATGAGGATTTTTTATAATCAATTCCTCCAAGCATTGCAATAATCTTACCTGTTGAGCTCTCAATAGTTATTTGCGCAGCATTTAAGGTATCTACATGAGTAGAAATAAGTTCCATTGTGCTTATTCCTGTTTCTTCATCTATTACTTCTCTCTCTTTTATATAAGCTAGTTTTTTAGGAATAGCTAAAGGATTAACCCAATCCTCAATCTCTTTTCCTTCTTCGTCATATTTAGATGGAAGAGTAAAGGTACCATTTTCTACTTTTATTTTTAACTTTCTTATTTTTTCTTTTGCTTTTACATAAGCTATCTTATCTCTTTCAAAACTTTTCACATCTCTTTTTAAAATTAATGCATGGGCATGATTTAAGCCTTCTCTTGCGATTTGTTGTGCTTTTAAATCAATGGTTAATTGCACTTTATAGCCAGAAGTTTTTAAGTCTTTTACATTATTCTTTAATTGTTTTAATGCATAATCAATAATATAGGGTGCTTTATTTTGAGTAAGTGTTTGTTTATATACAATAGGAACATCAGTAATAGAAGCATTGTATTCGTTTTTATTAATCCAACCAATTTTGTGCATTCTTCTTATCACTTGGTTTGCGCGCGCAAGGGAGAATTTTAAATTTCGTGTAGGGTCATAAAAACTTGGAGCTCGTGGAAGCCCTACTAACATAGCTATTTCTTTTAAAGACAGTTCATACAGTTCTTTTTTAAAATATCCTAAAGCGGCTGTTTTAATACCATAATAACCATGTCCAAAATAAACTTGATTTAAATACCTCTCAAGAATTTCTTCTTTACTTAAAATGGTTTCTAATCTTAGTGTTAATAAAATTTCTTTGATTTTACGTAAAATCTTTTTTTCTCTGCTTAATACCAGTGTTTTTACGAGTTGTTGACTTAGCGTACTAGCGCCTTCTACAAGTTTTCTTGCTTTTATATCTTTAATAATAGCTCTTGATATTGCGTCTAAGTTAATTCCATTGTGTTCAAAAAACATAGTATCTTCAATTGCAATTAAACCTTCAATAATACGTGGTGGAATATCATCGTACTTGACATATAAACGATGTTCTTTCTGAAAAATATTTGCAACCAACTCACCATTTTTATCAAAAAATTGTGTGGTTAAAGGAGGATTATAGTTAATAACCTTATCAATATCAAATCGTATATTTGCATATAAATATATTATCCATGAAGCAATACTTAAACTAAGAATTGCAAAAAAACCTAATACATATTTCATTTATTAATATCCTTTGTTTGGCCTACAATATTTAAATTCTTTTAAAATCTATAAATAATCTTTTATATTATACTCTATCTTAAAATAGAGCCTTATCCATTTCTGTTGGTATTGGTAGATTCATTAATTTAAGTACAGTTGGCGCAATATTATTTAAAGAACCATTGTTTATTTTTTTAACATTGGGAGCTATTACAAAACAAAAAACATCGCCTACAGTGTGGTTTGTTAACACTTTACCATTTTTATCTTTCATTTTTTCACAGTTTCCATGATCAGATGTTAAAATAAGATTATAGTTTAATTCTTCTACTTTTTTTATTATTCTCTCTAATTGCGCATCTACTACCTCTACAGATTTAATAGCTGCATCATAAGAGCCTGTATGTCCAACCATATCACCATTTGCAAAATTAACAACAATAAAATCATTGTTTTCTTCCATAGAAGAAATAACAGCATCACATACTTCAATCGCCGACATCTCAGGTTTCATATCATAAGTTGCAACATTTGGAGAAGGAATTAAAATTCTTTTTTCGTTTAATAAAGGTTCTTCAACGCCTCCATTAAAGAAAAAAGTTACATGAGCATATTTCTCTGTTTCAGAAGTATGCACTTGGCTTAATCCCGCATCAGCAATTACATCTCCTAAGGTATTAAGAGGTATTTCTTTTGGAAACATAATAGGCAAGGGCAGGTTCTTATTGTATTGCGTCATACTTGCAATATATAGGTTTTTGTTAAAACGAGTAAATTCATTAAATGTAGCATCACTTATACAAGCAGACATTTCTCTCATTCTATCGGATCTAAAGTTAGCAAAAATGATTGCATCATCAGAAGCAAAACCTTCATAGTCATTAAACGTGCAAGGTTCAATAAATTCATCGTAAATATCATTTTCATAAGACTTAGAAATATAAGTTAAGATATCTTCACTTGATGTTTTTTTTGCAAATGCAATTGAATCGTAAGCTTTTTGTATTCGATCCCATCTGTTATCTCTATCCATTGCATAATAACGACCAGAAATACTTGCAATACTAATATTTTCATCACAAATACTTAAAATTTCTTTGACATAAGATTCACATGAATCGGGTGCTACATCTCTTCCATCTGTAATTAAGTGAAGTTTTACTTTTTTATTTGTTTGAGAAGCAATAAGAGCTAATGCAATAATGTGTGAAATATGTGAGTGCACTCCACCATCACTTAATAAGCCAAGTATGTGAACCGTATTTGCACTTTTTAAAGTACTTTTTAATACTTCATTGTTTTTTAATTCATCTTCTTTGATTGCTTTATTGATTTTTACTAAATCTTGATATAAAACTCTTCCTGTTCCAATAGTCATATGACCTACTTCTGAATTTCCCATTTGTCCATTGGGTAAACCTACATGTTCTCCGTAAGTATGAATAAGTGAATTCGGAACGCTTTTAAATAGCTTGTCATAACATGGTGTTTTGGCATTTGTAAATGCATTAAATGTATTTTCTACATTATGTCCAATACCGTCTGTTATTACAAGTAATGTTTTATTTGTCATTATTTAAAGCCTTTTCAATATAATATATAATATAATCTACGCGATTATATCAAAACTTACTCCTATATCTGCTGAAGACATTGCTTAGAGCAAAGAGGTACTTGGGGTTTGTAACAACATAGGAATTATTTTCCTAAAAAGAAGGTTTTAATTTGTTTTATTGGTTTTACAGACATATGGATGTTAACATCTTTCAATATATTACAGTACGCGCAGGTATTGCGTTTTTTATAGCATTTTTTCTTACACTTTTTTTAATGCCAAAATTTATTAAATGGGCGAAAGCCAGATCCTCTGGACAACCTATTTATGAATTAGCGCCCCAAAATCACCAAACAAAAGTGGGAACTCCTACAATGGGTGGAGTTGTATTTATTTTCTCTATGTTAATTGCTACGTTATTAACAGCAAAACTGAATAATTTTTATGTGTTTGGGGGCTTAATCACTATTGTTTTGTTCTCTTTAATTGGAATTAAAGATGATTTAGCAAAACTTATGCACAAGTCAAATTCGGCGGGTTTAAGTTCAAGAGCTAAATTGATTCTACAATTTTTAGCTGCACTTATTGTTGTTGTTGTATTGTTAAGTTATAACCATTCTACGCAATTATATACACCTTTTTATAAACTACCAATTTTTGATATGGGCTATTTTTCTATTGCTTTTTGGATTTTTGTAATGATAGGAACGTCAAATGCTGTTAATTTAACAGATGGTTTAGATGGACTTGCTACTGTTCCTTCTGTAATAGCTTTTTTTACTTTATCTGCTATTGTGTATATAACTGGGCATTCTATTATCTCTTCGTATTTATTATTACCAAATATTCAAATTATTGGGGAGCTTACTATATTAGGGGCTGCATTTATTGGCTCATTAATCGCTTTTTTATGGTTTAATTCTCATCCCGCACAGGTTTTCATGGGGGATTCTGGTTCTTTACCTATTGGAGCTTTTATGGGATATATGGCAATTGCTTGTAAAAGTGAAGTACTATTAATTCTTATAGGTTTTATTTTTGTTATAGAAACAGTATCTGTTATTTTACAGGTGGGTTCTTTTAAATTAAGGCAAAAGCGTGTTTTTTTAATGGCACCTATTCATCATCATTTTGAAGAAAAAGGTTGGAAAGAAAATAAAATCATTGTGCGCTTTTGGATAATATCTTTTATGGCAAATCTCTTTGCTCTCATGAGTTTAAAAATAAGATAATGGAAAATAATATAATAAGAGTCTTGGGCAAAGGAATAACTGCCCAAGCTATAAAAAAGAAGTTTTCAAATGTAATTTTATACGATGAAAGTGATTTCTCATCTTATGATAAAAAATCTTCTGATATAACTGTTGTAAGTCCTGGAATACCTCCTTACAATGAAATGTTAAAAGAATGTAAGAATATTCAAAGTGATTATGATTTATTTTCTTCTGTTATGCCTTATAGTATTTGGATATCTGGAACGAACGGCAAAACAACAACAACTCAAATGTTGCAGCATTTATTAGAAGATAAAGGCTCTGTGTATGGAGGAAATATTGGTGTTCCTCTGTGCTCACTTGATGAGAAAAAAAATATTTGGATTCTTGAAACCTCGTCTTTTACCCTACATTACACAAATAAAGCAAAACCTAACTTATATGTATTATTACCTATTTCAGAAGACCATATCTCCTGGCACGGTTCTTATGATGAATATATAAAAGCGAAATTAAAACCTCTTGATTCAATGTTAGAGGGTGAAATTGCAATCATTCCCCAAGCGTATAAAGATTACCCAAGTAAAGCATGTAAAATTACTTATAACAATGCACAAGATCTTTGTGATGAATTTGGAATTACAAAAAATGAGGTAGATTTTAAAGAACCATTTTTAATGGATGCCATTTTGGCCATGGCATGTAAAATAATATTATTTGATGAAAAAGATTATAAAAAGATTAATAGTTTTACTATTGATGAACATAAATTAGAAGAGCTAAGAGATGAAAAAAACCGCTTATGGGTAAATGATACAAAGGGGACGAATATCGATGCCACAATAAGTGGTTTAGGCTCGTATAAGGACAAAAAAATATATTTAATTTTAGGTGGAGATGATAAAGGGGCAGAATTAAGACCTTTATTTGAATTTCTAAAAGACTTTAATCTAGAAATTTTTATTATGGGAAGTAATTATAAACGTTTGATTAAATTATGCCAAGAATATTCTTTTATATATTTTTATGAAGGAAATTACATAAAAACATTGGAAAAAATTGACTCAAAATTGGATTTAAAGTCGGTTGGAATCCTCTCTCCTGCTGCTTCATCTTTGGACGAATTTACCTCTTATGCGCAAAGAGGAAATATTTTTAAAGAATTTGTTAAAAATTTAAGGTTAAATTAAACAAAAATATATATAATTTCAATCCAATTTAAGATGGCTCGATAGCTCAGTCGGTAGAGCAAAGGACTGAAAATCCTTGTGTCGACAGTTCGATTCTGTCTCGCGCCACC
>CAJXWI010000191.1 GCA_913062735.1 uncultured Arcobacter sp. | reverse complement strand
GTATTTTCCTTATTCAAAATCATAAAAGGAAGTACGCTTAGAACAATTTACTTAAAAATTAAAACGAAGGCCTACAACGGCAACTAAGGGCAAAAGAAAACCAGCATCCAAAGAAATGTTTTTACTAAGTTCAAATTCAAAACCATGGTAGATATATGGAACAAAACCAATTCCAATTTTATCTTTTACGTCTTTATAACTTCCACCATTTGAACAACTATCAAATGCATCAAAGAAAAATTCACCAGAATAAGCGTACAGTCCTTTAAAAGAGATTCTCTTTCCTAAGTCGTACCACTTATGCTCTAAGCCTAAAAGTAAACAGCGATTTGCTTGAGAGTTTTTTAGTGTTCCAATAACTATTTTTGAATTCGGAGAAATTTGGTAGCGTATATCAATATATTGATTTTTAAAACCTTCATAACTGTGTTCGCTGTTTCTTGGAGAAATATGTTTGACATAAGTACCCGTTGTAATAGAGAGTTTATTTTCTAAGGTAAAGTTATCCGCACATAAGCTGGCAATAAGAAATAAGCTTAAAATATATATTTTCATAGTAATCTCCATTTTTATTAAAAATTTGATTATTGATTAAATATTTAGTTATTTTTTTGTTTATTTACTAATATATTCACTAATTATATATATTATTTTATTAAAAACTTTTTAGTTATTATTATTACTTTAATTTTAAAAGTACTATTCTAGATTTTTTCAATAATTATTATCAAATAACAATTATTTAAGCAGCACTTTTTATTTTATTATTTTTTACTATATTTTTACTATAGGCATGCAATAACATTATTTTTTTATACGAACTGGGAAAAAAAATAATTTTTAAAACTCTTTTTTCTTCTATCACATTTATTTCATATAATTGCGTTTCAAGATGATTAATAAAACTGTGTTTTAAATTTAACTTTTTTCGCTCTAAGCGCAAAAAATGTTTTTGAATATTTCTTTTTGTTTTAGCATCAAAGGAGCATAACCAGTCTTTAACAGGTTCTTTATTATCAGCAGTTTTGTAAAATTCTACTTTCCACATAGTTTTATATCCTAGATTACGTATATTTATTTCTAGAATAATAGCCTAAATTTTATTAACTCTAAAAAATATTACAATTTGTAAGACTATAAAAATAATATAAAAAAAGAATGTTACAGCGTCTAGTAAGTAATTAACAAGAGAAGAGCACTTAGTATTCCTTTTTATTTATTCATTGCAATATTTTTCTCTAGGATGGCGGGGCTGTTTACACAACATTGATCTTGTAATTCAGATATTACCTCATCCAACATGGAATAGTTTGCAAAACAGTTTAATACTGTGCCTTTTCTTTCTTGTTTAACTAAATCTAAATTAAGCAGTTTTGAAATATGATGAGAAAGTGTTGAAGCAGGAATAACAAGTTTTTCTTGTATTTTACCAACACTCAAACCTTCTTTTCCTGCTTTTACTAAAAGTCTAAAAATTCTTAACCTAGTAATATTTCCTAGTTGTGCCAAACATTTTACTAATTTTTCTTCATTCATCATAAATCCTATTTTTGTTATTCTAGAATTATAGCAGTAATTATAAATTTTACAAAAATTTATTTTTCTTATTATCTATTCTACTAAAGTCATCTTATTTTAAAAATCGTTTACAAAACAAAGCAGCTATTAAAATCTTTTTTGAAGGATTCTATACTTAAAAATCTTCTTTTCTAACTGTGCTTTTAAAGTGACTTTACTTACTTGATATTTTTTTACTTTCAAGAGATATTTTCAAAGCCTCTAATGCTTTAGTAATTAAACTTTTTGATGTTCCAATAGACATCCTAACAAAACCATTTCCATTCTTACCATACCAATACCCTGGATTTAAAGCTAAGCCAGCGTCTAAAAATAAATTTTCTAAGTCTTTATTGTCTAATTCTAAGCCTCTACAATCAAGCCAAAGCAAAAAAGTACCTTCAGGTTTTATCATTTTAATTCCAGGTAGGTTTTCATCAATATACTTCTGCGCATAATTAATATTCTCTTCTAAATAAACTAAAAGTTCATCTAACCATTTTTCTGCATTATCATAGGCTACTTGCATAACTAAAATACTCATAGCATTAATATGATCTAAAGATAAATTCTTCATAAAGATATCAAACTTTTTTAAAATTTCTTTATTTTTACTGTATAAAAAACTACTACTAATAGAAGGTATATTAAATGTTTTTGCAGGAGAAAGTAAGGAAATGGAGTTTTCACTTAAATCTTTCGTCAGTGACCCATACGGAATAAAACTGTTATTTCCAAATATTATATCTGAATGTATTTCATCTGAAATAACAACAAGATTATTTTTATTTGCAATTTTAGCTATTTTTTCAAGCTCTGGTTTTGTATATACTTTTCCAATAGGATTATGAGGATTACAAAGAAGCAAAATTTTACCTTCTTTTGCTTTTATCTCTAAATCTTCAAAATCAATTTCATATTTTCCATTTTCAAATTTTAAAGCATTATTAAGGACCTTTCTATCATTGGATTTAATAATATCGTTAAAGCGCTGATAAACTGGCGTTTGAATAATTACGCCATCTCCTTTTTTAGTTAATATTTGAATTAACATTCCAATGGAAGAGATAATACCAGGAGCAATATGAAGTGTTCCTTTTTCAATGTTCCAATTATGTCTTCTAAGATACCACGATGCTATGGATTTTTTTAAGCTTGAAGTATTAACTTCATATCCAAAAAGACCCGTATTTACTCTTTGAATTAGCGCATCTTTAATCTCTGGTGCAATTTCAAAATCCATATCAGCTATCCAAAAAGGCAATAAATCTTTTTTCCCAAATATATTTTCTAAGAATTTTGGATCATTTTTAACTAAATTAACTCTTGATGTATCTATTATTTTATTAAACATTTCATTCTCCTATACAAAGTATAAATTAACTAAATAACCACAAACTATGGCCATAGTAAACACTGACACTAAAAAGAAAATCATAATTGGCAGTTTGAAAATTTTCTTTAACATAATCATCTCAGGCAAAGAAGCCCCCGCACCTGCAACGGTAAGCGCTAAAATTGCTCCCATTGAAACGCCCCCATCTAATAATGCAGGTGCTAATCCCACCATAGAACTGGCTCGTATATATAAAGGAATTCCAAGTAGTGCTGAAAATGGAATTGCCAAAGGATTGTCATTTCCTGCATATTCTTTTAAAACTTCATTGGGCACAAAACCATGAACAAAAGCACCAATAGCAATACCTATTGAAATATACGGAGCAAAGGATAAAAACTGTTTCCATGTTTTTTTAATTAAATCTTTATCCGTAAGTCTTTGCCATTTACTTTTTTTACTCTCATCTTTATTTATAGGCTTTGAACTACAACATGCAGAAGCACTAGAATTTTTTATATTTACACTAAATTTAGGCTTTGAACTTATATTGCAACAAGAGCTACTTGCATTCCCTTTTAAAGAAAATGATTTTTTTTCGCTCTGCTCATCTTGAAAAATCTCCTTTTTAATAAATCTTTCAAAACCCATTTTCTCTAAAGTGAAACCTGCAAGAATTGAGACACAAAAGGCAATTAATGCATAAACCAGCGTAACTTGATATCCAAAAGCAGACCAAAAAACAATTACTACAATTGGGTTTAATAAAGGAGAAGTAAACAAAAATGTCATGATAGGACCAAAAGCAGCACGTGCTTTTAACAAGCCTAGCGTTAATGGAATGGTTGAACAAGAACAAAAGGGTGTAAGAGAACCAAGGGCTGAAGCTATTAAATAGCCCCCTTTGCTAGAAGATAAAACTTTTTGTACTTTTTGGGGATTCATAAATACATTTAGTATTTCAACTAAAAAACTAACACCTAAAAACAGTATTGACAATTCTAAAAATCCAAATATAAAAAACTGACCTGCTGCATATAATTGATTTAGTATTTCTTGTGACATTTAACATCCTTTGGTTCGTTACTTCCAGAATTATAGAATTAACTAGCTTAAAAGAAACTTTGTTATTTCTAGTAATATGGAAGTATTAACTTAAAACTATTTAATTTCAACAAAAGTGAAGTTGAATAGTTCATTCTGTATTTTTAGTTTTCTTTAAATATACTCTAGATGTGAAACAAACTTATTTTAAAAGGACTTATCTATGAGTGCAGAAAAAAAAGCAAGTACCGCGTTACATAAAGCCCAAGAAGCAAATAAAAATATCGAAGTAATTATTGATTTCTTAAAAGACTTACCAATGACCTTGTCTTTGGATCATAATCAAGCAGCAGCCTATAAAAAAGCCTTTGCTTCTTTACAAGAACAAGTAGAATAGTTTTCAATTTCTTTCAAAACTAGGATAGTAAATTACTATCCTAGATTCATATACTTATTCTATTTAAACCTTAATTATTGTTAATAAAAAAGTTTCTTGCATTATAAATTTTTGCAAGCATAAATATAAATTGCTTCTTCCAAAAATGTCAGCATTTTTACATGAAAAGACTGATGAAATTCTCTCATTCCTTTATCTTCTTTATAAAAGAAACTCATGCCAATATATGCTTCTTTACTTGGTTTATAAAAAGCACAAACTATCGTATAATGTTCTCTTGTAAAATCTTGTGCTTTATTATCTAAAGGATCAAGAGTATCCAATTCTACTGCTATTTGTTCATATAAAAGATTCCAATTTCTATGAACTTCTTCTTTATTTACATGTGACCAGTTATTCGTTTCTAAAAGACTTTTTTCTTGTTCTACTTTTAAAGCTTTTTTACAAGCATCTATATATTCATTTCTTTTCATAATTTACCTACAGTTTTTATATTATTTAAAGCCTGAGCTTCACCTAAATTTAAAACGAGGTTCTTTTAACCTCAAGGGTAAAACAAAACATTAATTAGCTCCTTAAAAATTATTTTATATTTTCTTAGCAAAAAGAATAACTATATTAAACAAAAAAACTCCTGATATAAGATGCATAAGGAAGTAATCTTCAAAGAAAATACAAAGACTAAAGAAATCCTTTACACTTTTGTTTTATAATAAAAGTATAAAGGATTCTTATGAACGGATATTTAAAAGTTTTACAAGAAAAAGCCAAAAAGATTGAGGTTAATATTGAAGCTTGTTTTTATGACAAGGAATGCATAACAAACCTAATAGCAGCTAAAGTAAGGGCTAATCTAGAGCACGAAGACCTAAATATCATCATAGAAAAAGCTGTCATTATTGAAGCTATAATGCCTACAAATAAGGAAGATAAAATAGTTTTACTTGATGCAATTGAAGAGAGAATTAAAGAGATTCTAAAAGAAGAGAATGAACGTTTTACAAGTATTGAACTACAAGAGAACTTCATTCCTTTAGATATTGGCTAGAGATTAAAAGAATCTGGTTTTTATTCTCTTTAATAAATAATTCGGTATCTGTCTTCTTTTTCTTTTTCAAAAATCCAAGTTTCGCTTACAATTGATTCTAGAAAAGGCTTGTCATGAGAGATTACAAGTATAGTTCCTCTGTATTCTCTTAATGCAAGCTCTAAAGATACAATAGAATCCAAATCCATATGATTCGTAGGTTCATCAAGAATAATCAAAGAGGGATGCTCTAAAAGACCTTTTGCAATCATTAGTTTTCGTACCTCCCCAGGACTTGGAATAAAACTGTCTTGTAGTTTAATAGGATCTGATGCAAGTTTCCTTACAATCGTATATATTTCACCTTTTATATCATTTGTTAAATCATTTATACCATCAAAAATTTCTTTGCTTTCTTTTTGTGTAATTTCTTGGGGTATAT
>CAJXWI010000190.1 GCA_913062735.1 uncultured Arcobacter sp. | reverse complement strand
TAATGAAGAACAAGAAAATGCATTAATGTTGTTTAAAAACAGGTTGTTTTTAGAAGAAGTCATTGAAGAAAGTATTTCTTTTAACAAAAACCTAAGGTGGCAAAATACAAATAAGAACTTAGGGCTTATTGTAAATGCAGAAGAATTAATTGAAGTATTTACACTAAGAAGCACAGTTTTTTCTTCTCTATCTTATGACAACGAATTTAAAGATCTTATTGAATATCTTAATTTTGATAAATATGACAAAAACTCAGCAATCATTACCTATAGAAAAAACAAGGAATTAAGCGCTACTTGTCGTATTATATTTGATGAAAACAATACTTTACCCTCAGATGCAATCTATTCTTTTAATGCTCAAAGAAAGAGTCATGATACACTTGCTGAAATATCGAGAAATGTAATTAAACATAATAATAAAGGTTTAAATATGGAATTTAAATATTTAATGCTCTCTACTTATAATATATTTATTGATAATGAGATTGACTTGTATGTCTTTGCAATTAAAAAAGATCACTTTAAATTGTTCAGTAAATTTGGTGATATTACTATTATTAAAGAAATAAATGCATATGGAAGTTTAAAATTACCTTGTTTAATCGTATCTTGGAACCCACAAAATGCTTCTTCATTTTTTAAAAAACTTTTCTTGAAATAAGTATTTTAAATAAAATTTATTAATTAAAATGTATGCCTTCGTATTTTTACCTTTAACATTTAATAATGTTTCATGATAATTTAAAATACTAAAGGCAGCATTTTTATACTTGTGAGAAATAAAAAAATAATAAGTAAGCTTAGTACTCATTCCCTTCCATAGAAGAATATGAAAAAGTAGTTATTTCTCCATCTTCTACATTGTAGGATAACTCAATGGGACGACAGCATACTTCACAGTCATCTATAACACTTGTATAGTTGTAAACACCTAAATCTAATAAAACACTAATTGCTTGTAAACAATAAGGACACTGAATATTCATTTCATACACGATAACTCCTATTTATTCATTATGCATTATAACAAAAGACTTCGTGTAATAAAAAGTTTCCTTTAATAAACACCTACTTAAGTAGTTTAACACTTAAAGTATCTTTAATTATAATTAAAGATACTTAGTTCTATACTTAATTAATAAGATAAACAATAAAACGTATTACAAGAGCTATATTATCCTACCTAGGATAATATGTTTGGGTTCTTAGGAAAGAGATTCTACTATGAAAATATCAAATTTAAATCATTATTTTTCAATTAAAAGTAAATTAATCTTAAGTACTTTAATTATAATCATTGGGTTTTTCTGGTTGTTTTTTCTAATAATTTCGTCTGCTAATAAAACAAGTGTGTTGCATAAAATGTTAGAAAAAGTTGAAAGAATTAATTCAAAGGTTTATTCCCTCATTGTTATTCAAAAAGACTTTATGTACAAAAAAGAGTTAAAATATTCCGTATTATTTTCTAAAGAAGCCAATACCTTAAGTGTTAAATTAAAAAAATTAAAAGAAGCTTTAGACAGGCATGAACTTGACTCTACTGATATTACTGCTTATACTATTTTAATTAAAAAATATCAAAAAACTTTTTATGATGTTGTTCAAATGGAAAGAATAATAGGATTAAACGAAGAAGATGCTTTACATAAAGAAATAAAACTCACAGTTGATATCTTATTAACCCATGGTATGCACGTAACAGATCATAGTTTACTCGCGGATGTATACGCATTAAGAAAAGATGAAAAAGACTTTATTTTCCATAAAAATATGTTCTATGAAAAAGAATTTAATAAAAAGATTGATGCTTTGTTAAGTAGTCCAAACTTAAAACATTTAAAATACAAAAATGCTCTAATCTCATATAAAAGTCAGTTTTCGAAACTTGTTATGTACCAAAAAGTTATTGGTGTAAATGAAAAATTTGCTTTGTTAAAAGAAATTAAAGTCTATTTACAAGAAATAGATAAACAAAGTGAACATATAAGAAATACCCTAATAAGTGTAGTTCATAATGAAATACATAAAATTAAAGATATGACCTATTTATTCTTTTTTATCATTTCTTTTTTCATATTTTTTTCTTTGTTTTTCGTTATAAAAAGTATCTTAGGCCCCTTACGCAAATTAAGAAATCAATATAAAGATGCTGTAGATGAATGTACAATTGTTTCTAAAACAACTCCGGACGGGATAATCACATATGTTAATGATGAGTTTTGTAAGTTATCTGGATATAGCAGAAAAGAACTTATTGGGAAGAATCAAAATATTATTAAACATCCCGATACAAAAAAACAGGTTTTTAAAGACATATGGGAAACTATTAAGAAACACAAAAATACCTGGAGAGGTAATATTAAAAACTTAACAAAAAATGGTTCTTCGTATTGGGTAAAAACTATTATTAAACCCATACTTAATGAAAAGAATGAAGTCATTGAATATATTAGTATCAGAACAGATATTACGGAGCATGAGAATATGAAAGAGTATTTTAAAATACTTCTTCATGATGAATCAAAAAATCATGGTGATACTATGAATATAGCAAAAGAATATAGAAATGCACTTGATGAAGCCAACATTATCTCGGTGTTCAATTTAAAATATGAATTTCTTTATGTAAACAAAGCATATTGTCAACTTACGGGTTACAGGAAAGAAGAACTTATAGGAAACAGTTTTAACATGATAAAAGGTGCCCAAGAGAATAAAGAAGTATTCAAAGAGGTACACAAAGCATTAAAATCAGGAGGAACTTGGAAGGGTACAGTAAAAAACTATACAAAAGACAATAAAGCATATTGGACTAATGTAACTTATGTAGCTATCAAAAACGAAAAGAAAGAAGTAATAAAATATATGGGTATAAGGCATGATATCACTGAACTTTTTAATCTGCACAATGAAATTGAAGATACGCAAAAAGAAATAATTTATAAGATGGGAGAAGTAGGAGAAAGTAGAAGTGAAGAAACAGGAAACCATGTAAAAAGAGTTGCAGAATATTCAAAAAACCTAGCCTTATTATATGGCTTAGACAAAAAAGAAGCTGAAATATTATTATCAGCCTCCCCAATGCATGATATAGGGAAAGTAGGAATTCCAGACAAGATATTAAAAAAACCAGGAAAACTTACTTCTTTGGAATTTGAAATAATGAAAGATCATGCACAAATAGGCTTTAATATATTAAAAGGTTCAAAAAGAAAAGTTCTACAAGCTGCTGCTATTGTTGCACATGAGCATCATGAGAAATGGGATGGAAGTGGTTATCCTCAAGGTCTAAAAAGAGACCATATACATATTTATGCAAGAATTACGGCTATTGCTGATGTATTTGATGCTTTAGGTAGCCATAGGGTCTATAAAAAAGCTTGGAGTGATGATAAAATATTTGCTTTATTGGAAGAAGGAAAAGCAAAACATTTTGACCCAGTTTTAGTTGATTTATTTTTAAAGAATAAAGAAATATTTTTTAAAATCAGAGATTTATATGTAGATTAAATAATTTGAAAATAAATTCTTCTTCTCTCCCTTGTGAAGAGAAAATAGGAATTTATATTAAGAAGCATTGACTTTGAAAGATTGATGTTTGTATCATGCTTAAATCAAGTTTATGAGCTTTATTTATTAAATCTTTTTTAATTAAAAACAAAAGTAAGAAGATACATACAAATTAAAAATTCGTAGAAGTAATTTAACTAACTATTATTCCCCAAGTACTTAGGATAGTCTTAAGTAAAAAAATAACTATACTGTCTTTGCATTCATTAATCATAACCAATATCCTTTTACAAATTAAAAAAGAAAAGTTTCTCTATAAAATCTGTTCACAAGTATAGATTAAATTATTAAGAATACTAAGTAGCACATAATCTCCTTAAAAAATTAGAGAAATAGCTCCAAAGAATAACGAAGCTTTAAGTAATAACAAAATACAATATCCCAAATATATACACAGGGCTTTGCCTCAAAAGGATTCATAATGGATGATAGAGCGATAGTTCTTGTAGTTACTTTATTAAGCAGTTTTTTTACATGGAAAATGGTTAAGGATTTTTATATAACAAAATTTCATATGTTATTCGCACACATTATTGCAATAATGACTGCCACATTTATGTTTGTTTCAATTATGCTTTTATTTGCATCAAAAGAGATACAAACAGATAGAACTAAAGAAGTTGAATTTAGTTTTGAAGCATTATTATTTGCAATACTAATGACAGGAATTATTTACTTTTTCTTCAAATATTTGCCTTCTAGAAAAAAGAAATAAGTTAATTACTATAAAAAACAGTTATTTCTGTAATTTTCACACACTTTACTGTCAATTTAAAACTTTCTTAAGCTTTATTTGATAATAATTCCGCAATACAATTTGGAGAGACAATGGAAACATATTTTTTAATTACAAATTTTGAACAAGGATACCATCAAGAAGAGTTCATTTATGAAGAAGTATTGCTTGAATACTGTGAAATGGCTTTGGAGATTCCTCTTGAAAAAATTGAATCTGTTGAATATCATAATGATACAATTGAAATTTCATTATTTCAATTAACCTCAGAAGATACCAGCGATGATTGGTATGTTAATTTGTACAAAACAGCAAAAAGATAATACAAAATATTCGTGCGCTTAGTTTTATTTAACTAAGCGGCAAAGAAAAATACTCCTTTCACTACTCATTTACACTCTATTTCTTTACAATTTTTTACATACTTACATAAATATGATAACAGTTCTCACTATTAATAGTACTTTAAGAAAACTTACACTAAAATTTAATAACGATTATCATTAAGGATATCAATTATGATTGATTTTTGTACAGACAATAAACAAAACTTGGTGAAACCTACGGGTTGTACCTGTTAATAATGGAGATAAAATGAGTATATTAATTATAGGTGGAGATAAAATTTCACATATTCAGTCGATGTTAGAAGATTTAGGTGCAAAAAACATTAATCATTGGGATGCAAGAAAAAAATCTTCCGCTCCTAAAAAGAAAATTCCTATTGATACAGATTGTATTGTAATGTTAACTTCTTTTTTAAATCACAATACCATGCTTAAATACAAAACCCAGGCAAAAAAATACAAGATACCTTTTATATGTGCCAAACGTTCTATTTCATGTGTATATGATGAATATGTAAGAGTAATGGAACTTAAAGATTGTGCTACTTGTTATGCAGATTGTGAACGTTATAAAAATGCAAAATAATCTTATTGGGTTCTTTCAAGATGAAGAATCCTTACCGTATTTTTTTGATCACTTTAATAATAAAGAAAAACTTAGACAATTATTTTTATCATTAAGTTCAACATTAATTTTATGCTTCTCAGTTTATTTTATCTTTTTTCATAGTATACTATCCATAAAGGACCAGGTAAAGTATATTTATGGAAGTAATGACAACAATAGTTTAAAGAGGTATTTATTAAATTCTATGCCTTATTTTATTCTGGCTATTATCTTTTTAATTTTGTTCTATAACTACACTGAAATTGATAATAGTGATCTTCTTCCTATTATTTTTACCTTTCTGGCAGCAATTACTTTTCCACATGTTATAGTAATTGAAAAAATGTATAGAAGCATGAAATAAATAGTCTGTGCAATATGTATATTTGAAAAAAAATTTCTATGAAAATAATTGATGGTAAGAAGATTTCTAATGATGTTCTAGATGAAATTAAAAATCATGTAGAGGATAGAGTAAATAATAGAAAAAAAGTTCCACACTTAGCTGCAATTCTTGTTGGGGACGATGGCCCAAGTCAAA
>CAJXWI010000189.1 GCA_913062735.1 uncultured Arcobacter sp. | reverse complement strand
TGCCATCCTGTGTAATAGTATGGAGCAACTTTATGAAATCCCATTTTGATGTCCATTCCAGGGCCAACCCATTCAAGTGCATCAATAGTACCTCTTTCAAGTGCTGTATATAACTCACCTGAAGGAATATTTGTAACCGTAGCTCCAAGTTCTGCCATAACTTCCCCAGCAAAACCAGGAATTCTCATTTTAAGACCTTTTAAATCTTCTAGTGAATTAATCTCTTTTTTAAACCATCCACCCATTTGATTTCCAGTATTTCCACCAGGAAAAGATAATACTTTATGTTTTTTGTATACTTTTCTTGTTAGTTCTTCTCCACCACCGTAAGAGTACCATGCAAAGAACTCAGAAGCAGTCATACCAAATGGCATAGTAGATAAGGGAAGAGTATTAATATCTTTACCTTTCCAATAATATGAAACAGAGTGACCCATATCATATTGACCACCTTTTACCATATCTAAAATTCCAAATGCCGCTTTATGTTTATTAGAAGCATCTACTCTAATAAGGAGTCTTCCATTTGACATTTTTTCAACAAGTGCTGATAATTTTTTTGGTGCATCAATAAATGGAGATAATGTTGGTCCCCATGTTGTTGCTAATTTCCATTTATATACTTTCTCTTTAGCCTGTGAGCTAGTACATAATCCTGCAAGTAATACAGTAGCTAGTAGTACTTTTGCAGACTTTGTTCCTAATATGTTCATCGTCATTCCTTTTCGCTTTTCGCTTCAAATAATATATAACTTTTTTATGACAATTTAATGACATCTTGGGAAAAATACACTATTAAAGTAAAATATTTCAATTAAATAATTTTTTATTTTTTATATACAAACTTTATATTAACGCAGTGTTTATTCTATCTTAGATATAATTTTGCCAATAAAGAAAAAGGAAATTGTGTGAACTTACAAGACTTAGATAAAAAATATGTGTTAAATACTTATTCAAAAAATTATGTCAATTTTGTAAAAGGTGAGAACGCAAGATTATGGGATGACAACAATAAAGACTATATTGATTTTGGATCTGGAATAGGAGTTGTTTCTGTAGGGCATGGAAATAAAAGAGTTGCTGATGCTATTTATAAACAAGTATCAAATATTACTCACGTTTCAAACCTTTATGGCATTGAACCACAAGCTAAACTAGCTCAAAAACTAAATCTTTTAAGCAAGATGGATGTTCAAACTTTTTTTGGAAACTCAGGCGCTGAAGCGAATGAAGGTGCTATTAAAATAGCACGTAAATACGGTGAGAAAAGATTTGAAAACAAAAAATATAAAGTACTTACTCTTGAGCACTCTTTTCATGGAAGAACAATTACTACGGTAAAAGCGTGTGGACAAGAAAAAATGCATAACAATAGTTTTGCTCCTTATCCAGATGGTTTTTCATATACAAAAGACATTCAAGCTTTGTATGAGAATATAGATGAAGAAACAGTTGCAGTAATGATTGAACTTGTTCAAGGAGAGGGAGGAGTACATCCTTTTGAAAAAAATGAGATTCAAAAATTAGCAAAATACTTAAAAGAAAATGATATCTTATTAATAATAGATGAAGTGCAAACAGGAATATACAGAACGGGTGAGTTCTTAGCATCTAATGCCTATGGTATAACACCTGATATTATCACTCTTGCTAAAGGATTAGCAGGAGGTGTTCCAATCGGAGCAGTTATGACTACCTTAAAAGATGTATTTGAACCAGGAGATCACGGTTCAACCTTTGGTGGAAATTATTTATCAAGTTCAGCGGCCCTTGAAGTTCTTAATATTTTAGAAGAAGAGAAAAATAAGGGATCAATTGATGAAAATATTTTGTATTTTACTTCTAAATTAAAAGAAGTATATGAAAATAATACCCACGTATTTACTTCCCTTGTAGGTATTGGTCTAATTAGAGGTTTAAGAGTAAAAGATACCCAAACACTTCAAGCTATAATTAAAAAATCTTTTGAAGAAGGTTTACTGGTTTTACGAGCAGGAAAAGATACTTTACGATTTTTACCCGTACTTACTGTTACAAAAGAAGAAATCGATGAAGGTTTCAAAAGATTAAACAATGTACTTACTAAAATCTAAGGCTCTGCTTTTATCTGTATGTCTTAGTTTTGTTTATGCGCAAGAAGATATTTTATCTCCTGTGCATGAAAATATATTTAAACTCAAGAAAGAAAAAACAAAAGAAGAAAGTTCCAAATTAAAAAAAGATTGGATTAATCCAATTATTTATAAATACTCTAAAAGTTATTCTGATACTTTAGATACAACAAAGTCACATATTTCAATTTCTCAGCCTCTTTTTAAAAGTGGTGGAATTTTTTCTGCAATAAAATATGCTGGTTTTTTACAAGAATACTCAGACTTAGACATTGATATTCAAAGAAAGAATCTCATCAAAGATGCTACTAAAATTCTTTTTAATTTATATAAGCTGGATTTACAAATTAAAAAACAACAGCACGCAATTCTAAACTCCTTATTGGATATAACAAGAAAAAAAGAACAAGTTTTAGGTGGTTTTTTAGATACCTCTTTTTTAGATAATGCAATTATTAAATCAAACAGTGAAAAAAGTTTATTGATTGATTTAGAGTATCAAAAAGAAGAATTAATAAACAATTTTTCAAATATCTCTCATAAAAAATACCATGAATTAAAACCTCCTCGTTTAAGTTTACTTTCTAAAAAAGCATTCATACAAAAAAATATTCTTATTGAACAAAGCCATTTTGACATCAAAACTAAGAATAATTTTCGTAAAACAATAGAAGCAAAATATTTACCTTCTTTAAATTTTGTTTATGATTACACAAAATATCATGCTTCTAATAATGAACAGCTAAAAGATGGGAGTACTTATGGTTTTAACATCTCTATGCCTTTTGATATAAGGTTTAAAAATGATATTCAAGCACAAAAAATTGCTACGCTAATTGCAAAAGAAAACTTAAGTATTGTAGAACTTAAAGAAAAAAATTTATATAAAAACAAACTAGCAAAAATTAAAATGCTTCAAAATAAAGCAAAACTTGCAAATGAAGATTACGAATTATATGCTTCTTTGTTAGAAATAATTATTGAAGAAAAAGATGCTCAAATTAAAACACAAAGTGATGTAGATACACTTGTAAACTCACAAGCTATTAAAGCATTGGATATAAAGATTTTTTATTATGAAGAGCAAATAGAGTTATTAGACTTGTATGCTAAAATTAAATAGAAAATAAAAAGTAAAATAAAACGCTACAAGCGTTTTATTTATTATCTAGTAAACTTAAATAATATTCGATTTCACTTTCATTTAAAATCTTAATAATATTTGTAGATCCTGGCATTCCAACTGGATATCCAACTGTTGCCACATAAGGTCCTTTTTTATCTAATAAACCTTTAGATTCTAAAGAAAGCAACATTTTTGCTAACATTTTTGAAGATTTTCCTTCTTTAATTGTAGCAATTGGTTTAACACCCCAAGCAATAGCTAAAGAACTTAATACTCTTTTTTTATGAGAGAAAGCGTAAAGAGGAGTTCTTGGTCTGTATCTTGACATTCTTAAAGCACTTTGTCCAGAAGAAGTAAGTGCCAAAATTCCTTTTGCATGAATATCATCTGCTAATTTAGTAGCTGTTGCTTGAATAACATCAAAATGATCTAAATAATTCATTTTATATTGTTTCTCATAATTATAGATTTCTTCTGTTTTTCTAATAATATTACTCATTGTACTTACTACATTAACAGGATCATCTCCAATAGCACTTTCTTCAGAAAGCATAACAACATCTGTACCATCTAAAACTGCATTAGCAACATCTGAAATCTCAGCTCTTGTTGCTCTTTCATTTGTTGTCATTGATAATAACATTTGAGTTGCCGTAATTACAGGTTTAGAAACAGCATTCCCTTTTTTAATTAATGTTTTCTGAATTGTAGGTACATCATAATAAGGAACTTCAATTCCTAAGTCACCACGTGCAACCATAAGTCCATCACTTGCTTCTAAAATTTCATCAATATTTTCAACCGCATCAAATTTTTCAATTTTAGCAATTAATTTCCCATTGTAACCATTTAAAAGTTCCCTTGCATGTATCATGTCTTCTTTATTTTGTACAAAAGAGATTGCAAAATAATCTACTTTATTAAGAACTCCCCAAGCAATATCAATTTCATCTTTTTTCGTAATTACATCAATATCAATAACAGTATTAGGAAAGTTAATTCCTTTTCTTGAACCTAATGTTCCATTGTTTTCAATGTTTGCAATGATTTCTTTACCTGTTTGTACTACTTTTGCTCTAATTGTTCCATCGTATAAATAAATAAACTCATTTACTTTAACCTTATCTAATAAATCTGGATAATTTAAAGATACTACGTATTCATTTGATGATTTTTGAAAACCAACAATCTCTTCTTTCACAAAAGTGATAGTATCACCTTTTAAAAGATTGAAATTCTCTTTAATATCTCCAATTCGAACCTTTGGTCCTGAAATATCTTGTAAAACTCCAACAACAGTATCACAATTTTTCATTGCAATTCTAATGTTTTCAAGTGTTTGAGAATGGTACTCATGCGTACCATGAGAGAAGTTTAATCTGAACATGTTTGCACCTGCTTTAATTAAACCTTCGATTACTTCAACTGTATCACTTTTTGGGCCTAGCGTTGCTAGTATTTTTGTTTTTTTTGGCATTTATTTTCCTTAAGGTTTATTCAAAAATTAATAATTACTTTTGTTTTTACTATGGCATATTTATAAAAAATTTCACTTGATTTATAGAATTCTTTGCAAATGTGCCAGTAAAACATATTGATTAAAGTAAGAACATTTTAAAATTTGATATGACATTATAACAAATTTTGCTTACATCTTGGTTACATAACTTTTGTGATAAAATACTTTATGATTAAATTTAGTGAATATTTCCATTCTTGGCTCTATGATAAAGACGCTTATTACAGCGCTTACAAAACAATTGGTAAAGAAGGAGATTTTTATACTTCGGTTTCGACTTCTTCTTTTTTTGGAGGTGCAATTGCACTAGATATTATAAAATCTATAAAAGAAGGACGATTAAATAAGAGTTCTTCTATTGTTGAAGTTGGTGCGCATCATGGTTATTTGTTAGCAGATATTATTCAATTTATTTACACTTTGCAACCCAAACTCTTAGATACTTTAAATTTTGTAATAGTAGAGCGTTTTGACACTTTACAAAATCAGCAAAAGCTGTATTTAGAAGAATCTTTTTCTAAGAAAATAAATCTGTCTTTTTGTAAAGATATCAAGGAGCTCAAACTTCCTAGTGCCTATATTCTTGCAAATGAGATATTTGATGCTTTTGCATGTGAACTCGTTTATACAAAAGAAAATACCCTTCAACAAGCTTATGTAAAAGAGCACAAGATACTTTTTGAAGTATGCAAAGATAAAAAACTAATAGAACATTGCAAGAAATACCGCATTACTAAAGGAGAAGTAGCATTGTCATACGAAGATTTTGTAAATACCTTGAATAAAAACATACAAAACTATGAATTTCTAACTTTTGATTATGGGGAAAAACATATACGAAATGATTTTTCATCTCGTATTTATAAAGAGCATAAGGTATACCCATTGTTTGAAGAAAGTATCATTTTGAAAGATTTGTATAAAAAAACAGATTTAACCTACGATGTACATTTTGAATACCTCATTGATTTATTTTCACAAGACAGTTCCAGTAATTGCCAATATAAAACACAAATGAAAGCACTGATTGATTTTGGGATCTTGGAT
>CAJXWI010000188.1 GCA_913062735.1 uncultured Arcobacter sp. | reverse complement strand
TTTGATAGTTTTTCCTTTTAAACCAATATTATATTCTTGGTATTTTTTTGCATTATAGCATAAAGTTTAGTGCTGTGATTTATTATGATTATATTTTCAAAAGAAAGGCTATAATACCTTTTTAATTTAAGGAATAAATATTAGAACGATCAGAATATATATACTTAGTATTTTTATTATTATAAGCTTTAATGCTTGTATTATTGGAGATGTTGTTGCTTTGCCTTTTAGAGTTACTGGGGCTGTTATAAATACTGTAGCTCCTGATATAGTAGGAGATAGTATAAGTGGAGTTGGAGAAACATTAGATACAATAATTCCTTTTTAGGAATTATTGTTCTTTTTTAACCCAGTTCATCGTTTAAATAATCATCAATAATTTGAACCAAAGCATCAAATTTTTTTTCACCATCTTTATTAAAAAGAACAATTTCTTCTCCATGATCGTCTTGAATAAAATGTTCGTTTTGTTTTGCTTTTAAATACAATTCTTGAATATCTTCAGGAGAATCATCTTTATTAAATAAAAACCAATTAACAGTGGTTTCTTCAAAACGTAATAATCCATATGTTTTTTCTTCATCAATATAATCTTGAATGGTTCCATTCTCAAACTTGGCACCTACAACTATATCATCTTCGTTCATTAACATTTCCATCTTTAACCTTTTTTTAGCACATTTTTCTTGCTATTTTTATCTTTGCAATAATAACTAATTTTTTGTTAAAAATCAGCTATAATCGGTTTATAATAAAAAGAAGGTTTGATATTAAAAAATTTAAAAAAATACATGTAGAAATCACAAATATATGCAATTTAAAATGCAGCTTTTGTCCTCCTCCTACACTACCTAGTTTAAGCATGAAATTAGAAGAATTTGAAAAGATTAATGAAGATGCCAGAAAATACACCAAAGAACTTGCTTATCACGTTTTGGGGGACCCTTTAGTACTTAGTAATTTAAAACAATATTTAGATATCTCTTTTAAACATCAATTAAAAATTAATATCACAACCACAGCTATTAACATAAAAGAAAAAAACTATGAAGCGTTAATGCATGAAACATTAAAACAAGTAAATTTTTCAATAAATTCTTATAATGCTAATTCTCATAAAAAAACATTGGATGAATATTTGGATCCAATTTTTGACTTTATAAGATATGCTGTGCAGAATAAACAAAATCATTTTATAAATTTACGTATTTGGAATTTAGATGATACTCAAAGTGCAAGAGATTTTAATCAAAAAGTATTTGAAAAAGCTAATAAAATATTTGACTGTGATATCTCTTTGGATGATATTTATTTAAATCGCCCTAAAAACATACGAATAGCTCCTAAGGTATTTTTTAATTTTGATGAATATTTTGATTGGCCTTCTTTAAACAATGATTTTGTAAGTACAAAGGGTTTTTGTTATGGTTTAGATTCTCATTTTTCTATTTTAAGTTCTGGAATAGTAACGCCTTGTTGTTTAGACAAAGATGGTGTTATTAATTTAGGAAACGTAAAAAATGACTCTTTGGAAAATATTTTAGCTACTAGCAGAGTTAAAAATATGCAAAAAGGGTTTAGGGAAAAGATTGTGGTTGAAGAACTGTGTCAAAAATGCTCGTATCGTACACGTTTTGATTAATACACAAATTTTAACTATATTTAAATATAATACAAAAAATTATTAAGGATATTTTTTGAACGAACTTTCTCTTATTTTTAGAAGTATTAATGACTTCTTTTCAAAACCCATGTTAAAAATAGCATTTATTCCTTTGTTTATTGTATTAATTTGTATGTATGTACTTTTTTTTATAGCTGCTGATTTTGGATTTTCTGCTTTAAGTGAGATAATGACACAAGCCCAAAATGGGGAAGATGTATTTATAAGTGATGATGCGCCTTTTTATTTTGTATGGATAAGCTCTGCAATCATTTTTTTATTTCAATATTCTATTACTTCTTGGATTGTGGGATTTTTATTTTATACTGTAGGTTCTTTATTTATATTAATGTTTTCAGTTTTTATAACCTTGATTATTGTAGGGTTTTTAACCCCTCTTATTTTAAAAATTTTACATAAAAAACATTATTCTCATCTTGAGTATTATGATCATGGTAATTTAAGTACTATACTTTTTGTTTTAATAAAAACAATATTTGTAATGCTTCTTTTATTTATCTTGTTTATTCCTTTATATTTCATACCCTTAATCAACCTTATTGCTTTTAATTTACCTTTTTATTATCTTTTTCATAAGCTTATTAATTTTGATGTTTCTTCTTCTATGTTGAAAAAAGAAGAGTATGAAGCAATTAGCGCTACGTCCTCAGGTGCATTTAGAGCTAGAACCTTGTTTTTATATTTTGTCTCAATGATTCCTTTTATTACTTTGTTAAGTTCTGTTTTTTATATAATTTATATAGGAAATGCCTATTTCCTTGCTTTAGATGGCTTGCGAAAAAAAGAAAATTTAAATAATAGGGCCAGTGCTTCTTTGGAAAACCAAGAGCGAAAAATTACGTATAATTAGTTGTTTAATTAAGTAGTTGATATCCTGTACCTTGGATATTTTTTAATAAATCTTTAGGAAGTTTTTTTCTGAAATTTTTTATAAAAAGTCTTAGAGCATTTTGGGTCATGATTTGGTTTTCATCCCAAAGAATATCTTCAATTTCAAGATAGGTTATAATTCTGTTTTTCTGTAAAAGAAGTTTAAAAAAGACATTTTCTTTTTTTGTTAATAAATATTCTTCTTTTGGGCCAGTAACTAAAGATTTACTTTCATCATATATCCATGAAGGAATAATATTAAAAACAGAGCTTCCTTCAAAACTTTTGATGAAACTTTCTAATGCAAGGCTTAATTTTTCTTCAGTAATTGGTTTTACTATATACTTAACCAAATGAAGCTCTGTTGCTTCAAGAAGATACTCTAGATCGGTAAAAGCAGATGTTATAATAACTCTTGTTTTACTGTCCCTTAATCGTATTTTTTTAATAAGTTCAATACCTGTCATTTTTGGCATTTGAATATCTGTAATAATTAAATCTGGTTTTTTTTCTTCATAAAGTTTAAAGGCTTCTTCCCCATTAGATGCTACATAAATATCTTTAAACATGCATTCAAGAATTTCATAAATATTATTCCTAATACCTACTTCATCTTCTACATACAATAATGTGAAACTTTTTAACTTATTAATTAATTGGGCTGTCATGAAAAACCTTCTACAAACATTTATGGTATGATAACAAAAAAATGATTAACAGGCCAAAAATATGATGTTTATTACTGAAAAAAATATTTCTAAAGTCATTATTTATCTCTTTGTTTTTGTTATGAGTGCAATGATTTTTTTGATCTCTTATTTTTATGTAAAAAATACCAATAACGAATTTGATGTAGCGATGAAGAATTTTGTTGATTCTTATTATTTAGATCAAAAGGTTTTATTAAAAAAAGAGATTGATATTGTAATGGATGTAATTAATTATAATGCTTTGACTTCTGCTTTAAGCATAGAAGAAATTAAAGTACATACGATTGGGTTATTAAACAGTATTCGTTTTGAGAAAAAAAGAAGTAATTATATTTTTGTCTATGATATTTTGAACATGGAAGGTGGAGATAAATTTGCTAGGTTATTGGTTAATCCAAACAGGCCTGATTTAGTAGGAACGGTTTTATCTACAAATTTTAAAGATCATGATGGAAAAAAATTTAGAGAGGCATTTTTAAAAGATATTAGATTAAAAGGCGAATCCTATACGCAATATGCCTATACAAAAATAAGTTCAGGAAAAATTAATCAAAAATTATCTTATTTTAAATACTATGAACCTTGGAATTGGGTTATATCAGTGGGTGTTTATTTGGATGATATTGAAGCAGATATTGCAATTCAAAAAAAAGATTTACATGAGAGAGTAAAAAAACAAATTATTCAAACAATATTGTTATTTTTACTTTTTTTATCTATTGGTATTTTTATAACCATAATTGTAAGTGATAGAATTGATGAGTTTTTCAAAGAGTACAGAGAAAGTGTAAAAAATAAATCAAGTGCTTTAGAAGAGTTAAATGAAACCTTGGAAAAAAGAGTGGAGCATGAATTAGAAAAAAACAGAGAAAAAGAACAAGTATTAATAGAAAAATCACGCTTTATTTCAATGGGTGAAATGATTTCTAATATCGCGCATCAATGGAGACAACCTCTCTCTGAGCTTTCTTCAATTTTAATGAGTATTAAGTTTAAACACACTATTCAAAAACTAGATGATGTGACAATGAATAAAAAAGCCAAAGAAGCAGAACTTATAATTGATTATATGTCTCATACTATTGATGATTTTAGAAACTTTTTTATGCCAAAAAAAGAGAAACAAGACTTTATTTTATTAAATGTTTTACATTCTGTTAGAACTATTATACAAAGTACTCTTAAAAACTATAATATTACGCTTATTATAGATATTGATGAGAAGATTACACTTTATACCTATTTGAATGAATTTGAGCAGGTTGTGCTTAATATCATTTCAAATGCGAAAGATGTTTTACTTGAGAATAATGTTTTGAAGCCTTATATTAAAATTACTGCCTTAAATGAAAATGAGTATGTTGTTTTATATATTGAAGATAATGGAGGAGGAGTACATGTTGAACCTAAGGGGAAAATATTTGATCCTTATTTTACTACTAAAAAAGACAGCGAAGGTACGGGTATTGGCTTGTATATGAGTAAAATTATTGTTGATAAGAATATGAATGGACGTTTACGTGTTAAAAATACCAAAGAAGGTGCAAAATTTTCTATTCACATGCCAAAAGAGAGTAAAGCTGATTAGTTTAAAGGTCTTTGTTTTCTTTATCTTGTAAAAATTGTTCTTGTTTTTTCTTTGTTAAATAAGCCAGCATAAACACTACGGCAGAAACCAGTGCAAAACCTATTAATTCATTGTATAAATCATTCATAAAGAATTGTATCATAAGCTTTATTGTATTAACTTAGATTTTACCTTAATACGATTACTGTAAAAATAAGGCAAAAAAAAAGCGAGCATTTCTGCTCGCTTTTTAATATCTTAAGATATTTTATCCATACATTAAATTTGGTAACCACAGTGCAATTGCAGGGATATACGTAACTAGTATAAGTCCTACAAAAATTGTAAGTGTCCAAGGAAATGCTGCAACAATAACATCTTTAATACTCATACCTGTTAACCCAGACGTAACAAATAAGTTAAGTCCAACAGGAGGAGATACCATTCCTAATTCCATATTGATAGTAATTACAATACCAAAGTGAATAGGATCAATTCCAAGAGCAACGGCTACTGGAAGTAATAAAGGTACCATAATCATAATAATTGCAGATGGTTCCATGAATGAACCTGCAATAATTAATAGTACATTTACAAACAATAAGAACATATATTTATCAACATTTGCTTCAATTAATGTTTCAGTAATTCCTTGTGGAATATTTTCAATCGTTAAAAAGTGAGCAAATAACATTGCATTTGTAATAATAAACATAATCATTGCTGTTGTTTTTGCAGAATCTAAAGATACGTGATAAAATTCTTTAAAGCTAATATCTTTATAAACAAAAATAGAAATTACAAAAGCCCATACTGCTGCAACTGCTGCTGCTTCAGTAGGAGTAAAAATTCCTCCGTAAATACCACCAATAACAATACCAATGGTTGCAAGCCCCCATGAGGCATCAATCATTTTTTCAAGACGAAATTTCCAAGATTGTGGTGTGGTTCTTTTAAAACCTAATCTTCTAGCACC
>CAJXWI010000187.1 GCA_913062735.1 uncultured Arcobacter sp. | reverse complement strand
GTATTGTCATAACCTTTTTGAATAGGATCATTTGAATCCAGTTTAAAGGCTTTTGCTTCTTTATTTGCAAATAAAATATCATACATAGTTGTATCATCAGAATAGCCCATTTTATAAGCCTCAGAACGTACATCTTTAAGTTCACTTCCATTTCTAAGTTTTGAAGCTCCCCATAAATCTTTTACAGTAAAACGTTTAGCAAACTCAACCCATTGCCAAGTATCAGACATAGAATCACCAACTGGTAAAACTTGTTGTCTCCAATGTTGTGTTCGTCTCTCAGCATTACCATAAGCTCCCCATTTTTCATAAATCATAGCTGTTGGTAAAATTAAATCAGATACTTTTGCAGAAATTCCTGGATAACCATCTGAACATACAATAAATACATCCATTTCTCTTGCTGCTTTAATCCAATGTTTTGCAGAAGCGGTTGTATGGAAAATATTTGTAACTGAAATCCATGCAAATTTTACAAAACCATCTTCTATATCTCTCATGATTTTCATTACATGTTGATTTCCAATACCATTTAAGGTTTTAGAAGGAATTTTCCATGCTTTTTCAGTAATAGCTCTGTGTTTTGGGTTCTTAACCATCATATCTGCTGGTAATCTATGTGTAAATGTACCTACTTCTCTTGCAGTTCCACAAGCACTTGGTTGTCCTGTTAATGAAAATGCACCAGAACCTGGCTTAGCTTGTTTATTTAATAAAAAGTGAACATTGTAAGCAAGTGTATTTACCCAAGTTCCACGTGTATGTTGATTCATTCCCATTGTCCAAAAAGAAACTACTTTTCTTCCTTGTTCAATATATAAATCAGCAAGTTCTTTTATTTTTTTCATAAACTCTAGATCACTCTCATCAGGATTACCCTTAGAAACTTCCGTCGTATATTCTGCTGTATAAGGTGCCAAGAATTTTTTATATTCTTCAAAAGAAATTTCCCAGTGCTTAAGACCAGCAGGTTTATTAACCATTAAATCCCCTTCTTTGTACCCATAAGGTGCAAGTGCAGGTGCTTCATCTTTTGAAATAACTTTTCTAGCTTCTTTTTCCATTATTTCTTTTTCTAAATCACTGTATTTATCCATAGACTTTTCTTTGTCAGGATTTTTCATACCGTAACCCATATTAACAGGACTTGCAGCAAAAACTATATTTTGTTTAACAAAGTCCCAATCAATTGATTCCGGATGGTTATAAACAATTTCTCTTGCTATATAATTCCATAAAGCTAAATCAGAATTGGGTTTAAAAATAATTTCCATATCTGCTACATCAGATGTTCTATGAGTATAAGTACTTAGGTTAATAATTTTTACTTTATCAGGATTAGATAATTTTCGATCCGTTACTCTTGACCATAAAATAGGGTGCATTTCTGCCATATTAGAACCCCACGTTACAACTGTATCCGTAAGTTCTATATCGTCATAACATCCAGATGGTTCATCAATTCCAAACGTTTGATAAAAACCAACAACAGCAGAAGCCATACAATGTCTTGCATTTGGATCAATAGCATTTGATCTAAAACCAGCTTTCATCATTTTTTGCGCGGCATAACCTTCCATAACAGTATATTGTCCCGATGCAAAGTTCGCAACTGCTTCTGGACCATTTTCTTTTAAGGCTTTTTTAGCGTGTATTTCCATTTCATCAAAAGCTCTCTCCCAAGACACTTCTGCAAAATCTCCTTGTTTGTCAAACTCACCTTTTTTATTAACTCTTAAAAGTGGTTTTTTTAACCTATCCGCCCCATACATGATTTTTGCATTAAAATATCCCTTAATACAATTAAGTCCTCTATTAACGGGAGCTGCAGGATCACCTTTTACTGCTACAATTTTACCTGATTTAGTTGCTAACATAATTCCACAACCAGTACCACAGAATCTACATGCTGCTTTATCCCATCTCCAACCTGTTTCAGCTGTATTAGCTTTCGCTTGAAGTTCTAAAGGAACACTCATTCCAATAGCTGCCGCTGCAGATGCTGCTGCTGAGCTTTTTAAAAAATCTCTTCTGTTCAATGCCATATTATCTCCTTTTAAATCTATAGTAATAATTTTATCACTAAATTCTAGCATAAATATTGATTGTAATCAATTTTATTAAGTTTTAATTAAGACTATTTTTGTCCTATTTGATTATTTCTTATCATTATCTGTTTTTTAATCAATAGAAAAATCATAATTATGATAAAATATTTAAAATATAAGAGGGAAGTAAATGAGTTTTTTTAAATATCTAAAAGCAGTAGCAACAGGGCCTAAATCCAATAGAGATTTAGAAAAAGAAGAGTGTTTTGAAGCTATTAGAATGATCTTAAATCAAGAATGTGAGCCGGAGCAAAGTGCCGCTTTTCTTATGTGTTTACGCGTAAAGTTAGAAAGTGATGATGAATTAAAAGGATGTTTGGAAGCATGTAATACTTTTATTCAAAAAACAAATATAAAAGAATCTATTGAATTGGGCTTTTCTTTTGATGGTAAAAAGAAACAAACATATTTATTTCCCTTGTATTCAAAAATATTAAAAGATTTTTTTGTCAATAACAAAGACTATAAAAGTTTTGATTTAATTATTTCAGGAGATGAACCCCAACCTTCAAATATTGGAATTACGCTTAAAGAATTAATAGAAAAGATTACTTTAGAAGATAATGTTCATTTTTTTGATAGAAAAGACTATTTTAAAGAATTATCCGCACTTACTCCTTTACGAAAAAAACTCTTTATGCGGTCTGTCTTTAATACCGTAGAAAAATTGTTTAATCCAGCAAATTCTAAATATGCTCTTACTTCTGCTTTTCATAAACCTTATGTACGCAAATACAATATGTTGTTTAAAGATAATTATGAAAAATTATTGGTATTAAAAGGAAATGAGGGAAATCCTGAAGTATTCTCAAACTTTAAATATTGGTTGGAGAAAGAGGGTGAAATTGTTGAAGAAAAAGTTCTTTTAGAAGACTTTGGAATTAACTATGAGAAAGAATACAAAGAAATTACACTTGATGATATGTTAAAAGAATTAAAGAATCCAAGTGAGGACTTAATGAACTTGGCGTATTTAAATGCAGCAATTTTATTGTATGCAACAAATAGAGTTGATTCTATTAGAGATGGCTATATGCTATTAAAGAAATAACATGTCTTATTTCCCTATGTTTTATTCTTTAGACAATAAAAATATTTTGTTAGTAGGCGGTGGGTTCATTGCTTATGAAAAACTTGAAAAACTTCTTGATTTTACAAAAAATATTGATATTATATCTCCTTTATTAAATGCTGATATGAAGAATAAAATTAAAGAACATGATTTATCGTATAAAAATGCTAAGTATGAAGTAGGTGATTATAAAAACTATGACATAATAATTGTAGCCGTAGATAATTTTGATGTTCAAAAAAGTATTTATGAAGAAACACGCAATACGCCTTGTTTATGTAATTGTGTGGATTTTTCAAAATATTGTGACTTTATATTTCCTTCTTATGTAAAAAAAGAGGACTTAGTTATTGCTATTTCAACTTCAGGTAGCTCACCTGCTTTAGCAAAAGCCTTAAAAGTATATATAAGAGATAAAATCCCTTCAAATATAACAGAATTTTTAAAAGAGATGAAGGCCTTGAGAAGTTCTATGCCAAAAGGAAAAGAAAGAATGAATTATTTTGAAGAAAAAGTTAAGGAGTATTTAAAATCATGGAATTAAAAAACATTTTTTTATTTGAAGGTCTGAATGAAGATACTATCAAATCTATTGAAGCCATATCTCGTGTTGAAAAACTAAACAAAGGAAATATTCTTTTTTATGAAGGAGATGAACCTAAGTATTTGCATATTGTTCTTCAAGGAACAATTAAATTATACAAAGTAACTTCAAGTGATAAAGAGTTAGTATTAAAATATTTTCATGAAGATCAAATGATAGGTGAATTTGCAAATTTTGAGAATATGACATTTCCAGCTACTACTGAAGCAATGACAAATGCAGATGTTTTAAAAATTGATTTTGAAGAGTTTAAAAAGATAATGTTATCTAATGTTGATATTGTTATGCGAATTCAATCTTCTTTGATTAATAAAATTAAGAATTTACAAAATATAATTTTTATGAACTTGATTTTAGATACAAAACAAAAAGTGGCTAAATATATAGTAGATAACAAAGACAGCTTTTTTGCAACAAAAAATGTATTGATTGCTCAGACCTTAAATATGACGCCAGAAACCTTATCTCGTACATTAAAAGTATTTAAAGACAGTGATTTGATTAATATTAGTAAAAAAACTATGAATGTTGAGATCTTAAAAACCTATTATATGTAATAGGTTTATTTAAACCAATTAAGTTCTTTTCTTAAATTAACTACTTCTCCTACAATAATTATAGAAGGACTTTTTGCTTTTTTTGACAGCTCTACTATATTTTCTAAGGTACCTACTAAAACTTGCTGTTTATCTGTAGTTCCATCTGTAATAATCGCACAGGGATAAGAAGGTAATTTTCCTACTTCAAGTAGTTTGTTTACAATAAGTTGAATATTGTGTAAACCCATTAAAAAAACAATGGTTTCATTTTCAACAAAAGAAGACCAATTTATATTAGCAACATCACTTGAACTTTTTGTATGTCCTGTTACTACTCTAAATGAAGGCGTAATTCCTCTGTGTGTTACAGGAATTCCTGCATAAGCTGGTACTGAAATAGCTGAGGTGATACCTGGTATTATTTCAAATTTTTGATTTCTTTGTACCAAATATAGGGCTTCTTCCGCACCTCTACCAAATACAAAAGGATCCCCACCTTTTAGTCTTACTACATGTTCATATTTTAAAGAGGCTTGATAAATGATTTCATTGATTTCATCTTGTGGAACTTTATGATTGTCTTTTTCTTTTCCCACATATATTAATACTACATCTTTTTTTGCATATTCTAATAGTTCTTTATTTACCAATCTGTCATAAATAATAATGTCCGCTTTTTTTACTACTTTTAAAGCTTTAACTGTTAATAAATCAATATCCCCAGGACCTGCTCCTGTTAAATATACCATTGTAAATCCTATGTTTTTTTGTATTATAGCCTATTTTTTATACATATTTTTGACTAAAATGTTTAAAAAATAAACAAAACTAATCTTAGTCTAAAATAAACATTGCTTTTGATCAAGATATAAAAAATACTTTGTAGCTATAATTTAAACAAATATAGTAGTAGAAGTATTAAGTCAAAAATAATTGACCAAAATAACGAATGATTAAGTAGATTAATACTATACTTAAGACACAAAGAATACGGAGAACATGATGTTAATAGATGGACATGGTAGAAAAGTTGATTATTTAAGAGTTTCAGTTACAGAACGCTGTAATTTTAGATGCCAATATTGTATGCCTGAAAAACCATTTTCATGGGTGCCAAAGGAAGACTTACTTTCTTATGAAGATTTATTTGAATTTATTAAAGTTGGAATTGATGAAGGTATAAAAAAAGTACGAATTACAGGTGGAGAACCACTTTTACGAACAGGCTTAGATACTTTTTTAAAAATGATTTATGATTATGATAATAATATTGATTTGGCATTAACAACCAATGGTTTTTTATTGCCACGTGCTGCACAAACGTTAAAAGATGCAGGATTAAAAAGAATAAATATTTCACTTGACTCCCTAAAAGAAGATGTAGCTGCAAAAATTGCTCAAAAAAATGTACTAAAAACAGTTTTAGAAGGAATATCAAAAGCGAAAGACTTAGGCTTTAAGATTAAAATTAATTGTTTATTAGTAACCTGACACTATAC
>CAJXWI010000186.1 GCA_913062735.1 uncultured Arcobacter sp. | reverse complement strand
AACATTGATTTCTCTGGATTTCCACCAATACCAATACCTATAATACCAGGAGGGCACCATCCAGCACCCATATTTCTAGCATTTTCCATAACCCAATCATAGATTGAATCACTGGGATTTAATACAGCAAATTTAGATTTGTTTTCACTTCCTCCACCTTTTGCAGCAACAGTAATATCTATAGTATCACCATTATTTACAGATACATGAATAACAGCAGGAGTATTGTCTTTTGTATTAACTCTTTTTCCAGCAGGATCACTTACAATTGAATATCTAAGTGTATTAATTGGGTCTTTATATCCTAAAGCCACCCCTTCATTAATAATATCATTCAATTCTTTTGTGATTTCAAGGTTGGCATTTAATCCTACTTTAACAAATACATTAATAGAACCTGTATCTTGACAAAGTGGTCTGTGACCCATTGCACACATTTTTGAATTAATTAATATTTGTCCAATAGCATTTTTAGCTGCAACTGATTTTTCTTTTTCATAAGCTTCAACCATACCTTTTACAAAATCCTCTGGATGATAGTATGAAATATATTGAATAGCGTCTGCAACACTTTGTCTGATATCGTCTTCTGTAATTTTTCCCATTATAGCTCCTGTGTAAAACAAGTTAATTAAAACATATTTTTTTGTTCATCTTAAATAATTTGAATTTATGCTATGAGTATATCCAATTTAGGACAAGGTAGCTAAGTACAATAATTGTACATATTTTTTAAATTATACTACGTAGATACCTAGTTATTAGGATTAAAAAGAAAAGTAAATAAATAAATAAAAGTTCACTAATAATACATCTGTAACTTTTTGCTACTAAATTTATATTTTTCTTAAATTTTTTACTTAATTTATTTATTTATGATTTTAATTATTATAATTGATAAGTGAATAATCTTAAGGAAGTCCTTAAGATTATTATTTTTCTGTTACTCTATCTAAAGAAGCATATGCTAAAAATTTTGAATAAAAAGCGCCATAAAATCTCTGTTTTGCTTGAGTTAATAAATAGTTCGCATCAATTAAATCTGTAGTACTTGATACTCCTTCATTAAATCTATTAGACACAATATTATAGTTTGTAAGGGCTTGACTTAAGGCAAGTTTAGAAATCACTAAACTTTCTTTTGCTACATCAAGTGTTGATTGTGCTTGTGAATATTGAAGTTTAATATCCAATCTTAGTTTCTCTAACGTAAGCATTGTTTCATGAATTTTCATTCTAGCTATCTTTATAGTTGACTCATCTTTTCCGCCATTGTATAAATTCCAAGTGGCACTTAAGTTAGCAATGCTTTGAGAATCAGGATTAGAATCTCTTCCGCTTAATGCCAAATTATCACCATATCTATTAAATGAATATGATGCATCTACTTTTGGATAATACGTACTTTTATTGACCTCTAAAATATTTTTATATGATTTAACATTGTGTAATAAGGCTTTTATTTCACTTCTGTTTTCTAGAGATTTTTTCAGATATGTTCTAAATGAATCTTCTATATCTTTCAATTCTTCGATTTTTTCATTTCGAATATCTTTTCCACCCATGATGTTCCCAAGAGTATCTTTTGCAATTTTTAAATCAGCTTTTGTTTTTACTACATTTTGTTTTGCATCTAACATATTTACATGAATTTTTAATAAATCATTTTTTGCTAATAAACCTTGTTCAAATTTACTTCTACTGTCATTGTATTGTTTTTGAAACAATTCATACGCACTGATGTACGTTTCTAGCTGTTTTGCAATATTTAAATAAGAAATATATGCACTTTTTGTTGATAGAATAATATCTTGTTTTTTTGCTTTTAATAAATAAGACGATGCTTTTTCATCTTCTATTGCACTTTGCAAGGTATTACTGTGTTTAAATCCATTAAATAAATTATATGAAATAACAGCAGCTGCACTTGATTCTTTTTTATCTTGAGTAGATATTGTTTTATTTCTGTGTGCATAAGAATAATTTAAATCTAAAGTAGGTAAAAACCCAGCTTTTTTCACATTGGTATTCTCTTTTTTTTGATTGTATTCTAAATTCTTTACCAATATATCTTGATTATTCATAAGGGCTGAATAAACAGCCTCATCAATATTTAAAGCACTTAAGCTTAATATACTTGCACTAAGTACTAAAGAAATTCTTTTTAAATTCATACTATCTCCTTATGATTGCGTATTAAGTTTGTGCGCGCTTTTTGATTTAGGCGTTCTAAACTTTTGTTCCATTTTTATAAAAAACATCAATAATGCAGGTGTTACAAAAATTGTGAAGATTGTTGAAAATGCCAACCCACCTGTAATTACGGAACCTAAACCTCTGTAAAATTCACTTCCTGGACCTGGTATTAAAACAAGTGGTAACATTCCAAAAATAGACGTTAGTGAGCTCATATAAATAGGTCTAATTCTAGTTTTTGTAGCTTCTATTACAGCTTGTTTATGTTCCATTCCTTCATTCTTAATATAATTTAAACTTTGATGTACTATTAAAATGGCATTGTTTACAACAATTCCAACCAGAATAATAAATCCAAGCATTGTTAATACATCTAAAGGTTGAGGCGCTAAAAACTTATTCGTTAAAGCAAGTCCTAAAAACCCACCTGCAGTTGCTAAAGGTACGGTAAACATAATAACAATTGGATATAAAAAGTTTCCAAATAAAGCAGCCATTAATAAATAAATAATCACAATCGCTAGTATAAAGTTCTGCGTTAATAATGCAATCGTAAGTGATAGTTTATCTGCTGTTCCACTTAATTTGATATCTACAGTATTTGGAATCATATTTTTTGCTTTCATTCCTTCTAACATTCCACCTACTATCTTAATGGCATCATCAATTGTCATGCCAGAAGGAGGAGTAATTTGTAAGGTAATTGTTCTTTTACCGTTTAAGTGTCTGATTTCAGAAATTCCTGTCGTACTTGTATATGACGCCAAAGACGAAATTGGCACTAAAGAAGAATCTCCAACTGAAATCTGGGAACTCATAATGTCCTGTGGTGTTTGTATAAATTCATCATTTGCTTTAAAAACCAGATCAATTTTTTTCTTACCATCTTGCGCATAAGTACCAATTATTTTTCCATCCATAATTACATCAACAGCAATTCCTAAATCTTTTGCACTCATACCCAAAGATTTTAAAGCATCATTGTTGGGTTTTATTCTTACTTCTGAATAAATCAGTTCAATTGAAGGAATTGGTCTAATTTGTGAGCCTTTTAACGTTTGTGACGTTGCTCCATATAACATTCCACCAACATTGGCTAAATCCTCAATCTTTTCACCAGAGATATCAATATCTACTGTATTTCCTTCTCCAATTCCTTGCTCAAATACTCCAGATTGTAAAGAAATTCCAAATACAGAAGGAATTGAATTTACAATAGGTCTAAAGAAGGGAATCAGCTCTTTGGCTCGTGATTCATGCATAGAAGTTGCTCCAAAAAGTGTAAAATCACCAAAAGAAACATAAAAAACACGATCCATTCCAGGAACACCATTTACATCTTTATTAATATTTGGTTCAACTTTTTTCATTAAATACGTTCCCATATCGTATCTTTCTTCGTAAGAAAGTCCAGGAGGTGTAATTAAAATATTAAAAATTAAGTTCTTATTCCCTTGTGGTAAATAATCTAGTTTTGGCCAAAGGATATAAATTAATGATGCTGAAAATACCGATAATGAAAGTATCGTAAAAATCTTTGAAAAAGTATTTTTAAGTGATAATTTCACAACAGACATAATAATGTCAACCAATTTATGTCCAAAATTAGCAAGAGAACCCGTATCTTTTACTTCTTTTTTAGATAATCCTGCCAAAGCTTTCCATAAAACAGGAATAACCGAAATTGACACAAATAAAGAAAAGGTTACTGAAGCAGTTACCGCTATTGCAATATCTTTAAATAATTGTCCTGCTTCATCTGCAAGAAATACAATTGGTAAAAACACGGCTACTGTGGTTAAAGCAGATGCAATTAATGCACCCCAAACTTCTGATGTACCTTTATATGCAGCTTCCGCTACACTAGCACCTTCTTTTCTATGCCTGTCAATATTTTCTAATACAACAATGGCAGAATCCACTAACATTCCTACTGCAAAAGAAATCCCTGCTAGAGAAATAGTATTAAGTGATCGTCCTGTTAAATCCAAAATAATAAAAGTACCTATTACAGAGATAGGAATAGCAGCTGATACAACAGCTGTTGGAGAAATTGAACGTAAAAATAAAAGAAGAATTATTACTGCTAAAATACCTCCAATAGCAATATTTTCTTGTACTAAATCTACAGCTCCAACAATATACGGTCGTTGATCAAATAACCATTGAAGTTTAATATTTTCTTTTTTAAGTATTCCAGCATTAAGTTTATTTACAACTTTTTCAACATCATTAGTAAGTTTAACGATATTAGCTGTTGAACTTGGCTGAACCCCTAAAAATATTCCATCTTTTCCTAGGAAAATTGCAACACCTTGTGCTGTTTCATAACCAAGATTAACACTAGCAATATCAGATATTCTAATTCTTTGTTCTCTATTACTTACAATAATTACATCTTCAATATCTTCTACACTAGAGAATTTATTTACTGTACGTATTCTGTATGATCGTCTATCAAGATTTAATATACCTGCAGAAACATCTACATTTTCACCTTGTAATGCGCTTATTACTTCTTTAATACTTAAACCATAGCTTGCAAGTTTTGTAGTATCAAAAGTAATTTGCATTTGTTGATCACGTCCACCACCTACAAAAGTACCAGAAACCCCATCTACTCTTTTTACAGCAGGTTGAATTTCATCATCAAAAAAGGTTCTGTACTCATCAATATGTCTTGGATTATCATTGATTGTTTGAAGCATCATCCATACAACAGGACTTGCTGTTGCTGTTTCAATAATAGGTTCTTTTACATCAGCAGGATAAGAATCCACTTCATTTAATTTATTAGATACATCTTGTAATGCTGCTCGTAAATCCGTTCCTAATTTAAATTTAACTTTTAACTCAGCTACGTTATCTTTTGAGCTTGATTCAAATTTTATTAAATTATTTAAAGACTTTAACGCATCTTCTTGTTCTTCAATAACATCTCGTTCTAACTCATAAGGAGTCGCACCTGGCCATACTGTTGTAATCTTAATCTCTGGAACTGCAACGCTTGGTGTTAATTGATAAGGTAATTTACTTAAAGACAATACCCCAAATAATATAACAATTAATACCGATACAATGATAGTTACAGGATTTTTTATTGAAAATTTAATTAAATCCATTTTTAACCTTATTTATTTATAATTTGTAATGCTTGTTTAGGAAATACTCTCTCATTCCCTTTTACAACAATTTCTGCGCCTGCTTTTAAACCTTTAGCAGAAATAGCTACTTCTTTTCCCATATATCCAAGAATTTGTACAGGTAACATTAAAGCTGTACCTTTGTTATTAAGAAAAACCATATTCGCTCCAAAACGTTTAATTACTGCATCTCTTGGAACCATCAAGGCTTTTATTGTTGCATTTTTAGATAATTTTACTCTGGCTTCTTGCCCATCAAAAATAAAACCATTATTTACAGTAGCTTTGAATTTAATAGGAAAAGTTCGTGTTCTTTTATCTCCATATGCAATTGCTGCCATTAATTTAGCTTTTATGCTTTTATTGTTTAATATTACATCATAAGAATCATTCATTCTTAAACCTGCAATAAAAGAAATAGGTGCATTAAAAGTGATTTCTAATTTAGAAGTATTAACAAGTCGCGCAACTATTGAGCCTGCATTAACCCATT
>CAJXWI010000185.1 GCA_913062735.1 uncultured Arcobacter sp. | reverse complement strand
TTGATTAAGATTAAAAACAATAAGGCTAAATGTCAGAGAAATCCGAAACTTAAGAATTACTTCTCTAATTGTAGTATAAGCCGTATTTGGACATAATTACAGCTCTTTTCTAGAAAAGCTACAAACTAAAGGAGTTAAATGATAAATGTTTTGTTAAATGGTGGTATTGGTTCTCGCCTTTGGCCTTTAAGTAATGTTAATACCCCTAAACAATACCTTAAGTTGTTTGAAAATAAGTCCTTGTTTCAAAAAACATTTCTAAGAAATAATTTGGTATGTGACGAAAATTTAATTGTGTTAAACCAAGAACATTATTTTTTAATGCTAGATCAAATCAATGAATTAAATATTTCGCATAACTCAAAATTTTTATTGGAACCTGTTGGTAGAAATACTGCAGCTTCAATAGCTCTTGCTTGCTTTAATTTAAATTACGATGATTTAGTAATTGTTACTCCAAGTGATCATTTGATCAAATCGTCAGATGAGTATAGCAAAATGGTTGAAAAGGCAAAAGAAATTGCTGAAGAAGACTATATCGTTCTTTTTGGTATAAAACCAGATGAACCAAACACAGGTTATGGATATATTGAACCAGGTGAAGTATATAAAACTCTTGCTCATGAAGTAAGAGCGTTTCATGAGAAACCTGATGCTATTTTAGCAAAAGAATACATAAGTAATAATTATTATTGGAATAGTGGTATTTTTTGTTTTAAAGCAGGTATATACTTAGATGAATTAAAAAAATATTCTAAAAATATTTATGATGGATCCAAGTTGGCACATGAAAATTCTGAACATGGCGACTTTATCAGAGTACCTCTTGATTTCATGGAAAGTATCGAAGATAATAGTATCGACTATGCTGTTCTGGAAAAATCTGATAAACTAAAATTAATTACTACTTCGGATATAGGATGGACTGACCTAGGTAGTTTTGATAACTTGTCTAATGAAATAAATACAGATGAACATAGTAATACTGTATTAAATATGGCTGACGTAGAATTGGATCCATGCGTGATTGATTCTCATAATAATTTTTTTGTTACATCTAGTAGACAAATTGCAACTGTAGATGTTGATGACTTAGTTGTCGTTGATACTGAAGATGCATTATTAATATCAAAAAAAGGCTCTACCCAAAAAATTAAAAAAATCATAAAAAAATTATCTGATCTAAAAAAAGCAAAAAGTAAAATAGGATATAGACCTTGGGGGCATTATCAAATATTAGAAGAACGTGAAAATTACAAAATAAAAAAGATAATTGTTAAGCCAGGAAAAAAACTAAGTTTGCAAAAACATTTTCATCGAAGCGAACATTGGGTTGTTGTTAGTGGAACAGCAGAAATACATATAAATAAAAATAAACATGTATTGACTAAAAATGAATCAACGTACATTAATATTGGCGATGTTCATAGATTATGTAATCCTGGAAAAATTGACCTGGTATTGATTGAAGTTCAATTAGGTGAATATATTGAAGAAGATGATATTGTTAGATATGAAGATGAATATAATAGAATTTAAATAATAGAAAAAAATATAATACTAAAGAGTGTAGAATGATGTATAATGGGAAAAAAATTTATGTGTTTGATTGGGATGGAACTATATTTGAATCAATGGAGATAAAATTTCAAAATTTTACTAATGTTTTGTGTGAGTATCATAAGAATGATTTTGTAAGTGATGAATTTTCTAAAGAAAAAGTTTTGGATCTTTATAAAAAATTATCAGGTATACCTCGCAAAGAAATTTACAAAGAAATAATGCAAATATTTAAAGTTAATTTTTCAGAAAATAATTATAATAAATTTTCTAATCACTTGAGTCAAAAAAACAAGATTTCCTTGCTAACTACAACTGCATATAAAGATGCAATAGATTTTCTTGATAAACTAGTCTGTAAGAAAAAAATATATATTTCATCCTCTGTTCCACAAGACGAATTGAGTTATTTAGTTAAAAATAAATTACCTGAAAATATATTAAATAACTTGTCTGGTATTTATGGTTCTAAAGAGGGATTTTCGAAAGGAAAAGAACATTTTCAAAAAATAATTACTGATGAAAATGTATTCAAAAGTGATATTATATTTTTTGGTGACGATTTAATGGATTTAAGTTTGGCTAAAGATGCTAATATCGATTTTATTTTGATAAACAGAGATAATAAAAAAACTGAACACAAGTTTTTAAAAGATTTTAATGAAGGAATAGTTATATGAGTATATTTAAAGTTATTGTTGATGAACATATGTCAATAATTGAAGTTGCAGAAAAAATGTCAAATATTGAGTTGAATAATAAAATATCAGGAATAGCAATTGTTGTCAACAAACAAGAACAAGTTGTGGCTACTTTAACAGATGGTGACATTAGAAAAGCGATTGTAAATCATATTAGTTTTGAAGATAGTATAAAGAATATTTGTAATTATAACCCTATTTGTGTCTATAAGAATGAAAATAAAAAGTTCATGTATCTAGATATTATCAATCAGCTAAATGAAAAAAGAAAAACAAAAAAAGACTTCAATATTACACAAGTGGTAATTTTAAATGATGATAATACTTTACATGATGTTGTTATGTTAAGTTCACTTAAAGATGATGATGTGTTTGATAAACAAATAGCTGTTTATGGTATGGGATTTGTAGGCTTGACTTTATCTTTAGTAATGGCTAACAATGGGCTATCTGTTAAAGGTCTGGATGTAAGTCAAAAAATTGTCGCAAATTTAGAAAATAATTCTCCTCACTTTTATGAGAATGGTTTAAGTCCTCTACTTGAAACTTTAAATGAAAAGAAATTAATTTCTTTTAGTTCTGACTTAGAAAATACAAAAGCAGATATATATGTAGTCGCTGTGGGTACACCTGTTGATGATACTTATAATCCCAATATGGACTATATAAATAGTGTTTCTCATACAATATCAAGACATCTTAAAAAAGGCGACTTAGTTGTGTTCCGATCAACTCTTCCAATTGGTACGATGAGAAACAATGTTATACCTATTTTAGAAAAAAGTGGCTTAGTTGCTGGATCAGATTTTCATGTTTCTTTTGCTCCTGAACGAACGGTAGAGGGAAAGGCAATTGAAGAGGTTCAGTCCTTACCTCAAATAATTGGTGGCTTTACTCCAAAATGTGCAGAGCTTACTGCTAACATGTTTAGAGAAATTACAAACTCTATTGTAGAAGTAGACAATTTGGAAGCTTCTGAGATGGTTAAACTTTTAAATAATACTTATAGAGATTTGGTTTTTTCATTTGCTAATGAAGTCTCATTTATTTGTGATCAGTATAATATTAATAGTTTTAAGTTGATAGAAGCGGCCAACGAAGGATACCCTAGAAACCCAATCCCTAAACCTAGTCCAGGAGTAGGTGGAATTTGCTTATCCAAAGATCCCCATCTATACTCGAATATAAGTGATGAAGAATTCTATACCCCTGTATTGGGAAAAGCAAGTAGAGGTATCAATGAAAAGGGTGGAGAATATGCATTTAATAAAATTTCCAAATATGCTGAGTCAATTAATAAAAAAATTGAAGATTTAAAAATATTTATTGTTGGAGTCGCATTTAAAGGTATCCCCGCAACATCAGATATACGAGAATCAATGGCTGTAAAACTTATAGATTTACTTCCAGTAAAAAATAATGTATTCGTAAAAGATTTTGTAGTTGAACAAGATGATATTGAGTCTTTAAATGTTAATTATGTGGAAGACCTCAAAGATGGTTTTAATGATACTGATGTAGTTTTATTTATGAACAATCATTACTTAAACGATAAATTTGATATGTTTAAATCATTTTCTGATATGACTCAAGGTGGTTTGGTTTTTGATGGTTGGAACCTTTTTAGAGCAAATGAAGTTGAAAAAATAAATGGAACTGTGTACTCAACAATGGGATACATGACTGATATTTAATGAGTTACTATAAAATATTAAAAACTAATAGTGTAGTTATAAAAAATAATAGTCTTATAATTAACTCTAAAAGCTTGAAAAATCTTAGTTTTATAGAAAATGATGTTGATTTTAACAACGCCATAGATAAGGAAGGTCACTTTTTATTATCAGGTGGCGGAACTTTTTTAATTAATAAGAGATATCTTGTTGTTTTGAAGCGTGCAGCTTTTGCTAAAGTTAACCCTAATAAATTGTCAATATTTACGGGTAGATCGGATAGTATTGAAGAGATACTAAATCCGAGCTTGTTGTTAAGAGAATTATTTGAAGAACTCATTATTTATAGTGCTAATAGCTTGTTGTATCCAAAAAGTAAGGTGTTTCAAGATTTAATAGATTCCACCTATAAAAATTTATATGGCAGTGGTGTAATTGAAACTAAAAATAATGTTATTGATATGAATATAGTTAATATTAATTCATCAAATTGTATTATAATTGATGAAAAAAGACATATGATAGATTTTCATATAAACAAAAATAGAGATATAAATGTTTTATTTTTATTTGATGTGGAACTTAACTTATCTGAAACTATATTTAAAGATGGAGAGTTTCATATTGAAAATAATGAAAAGGTATTTCATAATAGGGATATCTATTTAGTGGACATTAAAGAAAATCTTTTAATTGATCCCAAGACCAAAACCACTTTACCAATTGAACAGTTATCTAAAAGTGAACATTTAGATTATATTTTGAAAAATTTAAACAAAAAGGTTAAAAATGAAAATAATTGCTGAATTCTGTCAAAATCATAATGGAGATTTTGATATTTTAAAAAAAATGATTAATGAAGCTGCCGAAGGTGGTGCTACCCACGGAAAAATACAAACAATTTTTGCAAACGATGTTACGTATAGAGAAAGATTTGAAAATGGTATTGTAGATGAAGATAATAATATTATTACAATTAAAAGACCTTATAAAGATGAATACGATAGATTAAAGAAACTTGAGTTGTCTTTTGAAGAACACAGAATTTTTATAGATGAATGTAAAAAAGTTAATCTTATACCTTTTTCTACGGCTTTCACGAAAGGTGATGTAATTAAATTAAAAGATTTTGGATTTGAAAGTATAAAAGTAGCAAGTTATGATTGTAGTTCTTTACCATTAATAAAATCTTTAGCTGAATCTTTTAATGAAATCATTATTTCAACTGGTGCAACTTATAATAATGAAATAGAAGCAACATCAAATTATTTAAATTCTATTGATAAAGAATTCTCTTTACTTCATTGCGTAACTATATATCCTACACCACTTAATCAAATACATTTAAAAAGAATGGATTATCTTAAGAAGTTCACAAACTCAGTTGGTCTTAGTGAGCATACTCAAGTTGCTAAAGATGGAATTAAAGCATCATTAGCTGCGATTTATTATGGTGCGGATACAATTGAAAGACATTTTTCAGTTTTACCTGAAGAAGAAACTCGAGATGGTAAAGTCTCTATAAGAAAAGAACATATAATAGAATTGGTTAAATTTTCAAATATGTCTAAAGACGATCAAAAATCGTATATAGAAGATAATATTCCCGAGTATGAATCCATGTTGGGTAATGAACAAAGAGAACTATCTTCAGCAGAATTATTAAATCGTGATTATTACCGTGGAAGATTTGCATCTCATTATGGAAAAAAACCATCTTATAACTGGGAAGATTAGTGAAGAAGTTAAAAGTATTAGCTACAATTCCTGCTAGAGGTGGTTCTAAATCAGTGCCTAAAAAAAATATTTATAATTTGGGAGGTAAGCCTTTAATTGCCTATGCAATTGAAGAAGCTCTAAAATCTAAATATATAACAGATGTTGTAGTATCCACAGATGATGAAGAAATTGC
>CAJXWI010000184.1 GCA_913062735.1 uncultured Arcobacter sp. | reverse complement strand
AGCTCTTCTTGAGACCAAGACCTTTCATTTCTTAGCTCAAATATGAATTCTGCGTTAACTTTCATTAAATATTTATGACCTGTTAGTTTGAGACAAGGAAAACATACGTTAAAACTTTATCATTCTTTACGAAAACAATACGAATGTTTACCGAAACCTATATGACAAACATACGACAGCAAGAGTTCAATTAGCGTTACAACGCCCTAATAATGGGCAAAGAATTGTTTGCTAAGATGTTGAGGATAAAAAACAGCTAACTGTTTTTTATCCTTTTTTATTAGCTTGTTATAAGTAACCTACTCTTTGCTCTCTCGGTTACTTAAAGTAGTTAATATATCCAAAAGTACCTTCTCGACAAATGTAAAAAGTACGTCCATACCCACAATTATAATACCGAAGGTATAAGACATGGTCGTTATAGCCTCACTATTTTCGTAAAAATAATGGATAGAGTAAAATATGAACATTGAGACGATAAAGAGCCATGTACCACTTGTTCTATGCTTTCTTAAAATTTTCTTTAGTTCATCTTCATCCATGATGAGATACAACTCCTAATTTAAGTTTACTTATAACGCCCTAAGTAAGGGGCACAAAATAGCTTGCTAAAACTCTGGAACGAAGCGAAACACAGCAAACTGTTATGTGTCCGTTCTTGATGCGCTTGTTATATGCGACTGTTCCCATTAACTTTAATCTTAAGCCAAACTGCTTGCCAGCGATCAAGCTTTTCTTTTGCTTCCAGTGCTTTTGGAGAAACTATAGTAGGCTCTTGAAGCAATGAAAAGTTAGATAGTAATGTTGAATTTAGAGCACCAACAAGTTTATTTTCTAACTGCAAAGAGGCTGCAATTACAGACTTACAACAATTGCATGTAATAAAGCTAGCTTGGTTAGAGCCTTGTTGCTGCACATGAAGCGGTTCTATACTTTCGATTTCTAGCTCCCCATCGGGATGTGAAAGATATGAGATATTTCTAGAAATACAAAAATCACAGTCACATGCCCGAGGACTATAATGATCTAAAGTTTCGGGAAGACTAAGTTTTACTTTAGTTTGTCCACAACTACATTTACCGATACTTGATATCACAACTGAATTCTCCTTGAGCATATAACGCCTCGTTAATAGGCAGTAATTGTTTGATTAAATAAGCGACGCAGGAGCGAAAGCCAACGGTTATTTCCCACTTTAATTGGCTTGTTATATATCTACCACTTTTCTTAGCTTATGGGCTTCTAAAGACAACTTTACTGACTTATAGGCTGTAATAAGTGCCCAAGGAACTGCTATTGTAAGTGCATTCTCTACTAGGTTAACATCTGCAAGTAATGGGTGGAGTGATTCTGGCTCAGGCGCAAATTTAGCGAACATCCCTAAACCGATTACAAGCATTGCAGGTGCATTATAAAGGCCAAGGTATATCGTCTTCTTTTGAATAACCTTTAAAAGTTTTCTAGTAAGTTGATATTGTGCGGGTAATCTACCTTTTTCAAATGAATAAGCAAGGTTTGTCCAACCCATATCAATGGAATTATCAGTACCTCTAAATACAATAGCAACTTTATCAATGACAGAGTTAGAAGTGGTATGTTCATATATATCTGCTTGAAATCCAATTTCACCTTTGTTTCCATGGCTTCCTTTATACTGTCTAACGTAATTCCAATTTATATTGTCCATTTCAAAAAAAGCATGTTTATGATAGGAATTACTTGCCATTAAGGCATAAGGAAATGATTTTACAATTCCAACTTCATCATCAGCCAAGTTTGTATATTTTTTATTACACCCAAAGAAAGCAGGACTATCTTGTTGATTTACTCTTGGAATTGAATAATCAGATCTAATATGTTTTTTGGGTACATCTGTATATCTTAACGTAGAATCTATACTATCGTAAGAGACTAAAGGTGCTTCTTTTAGTCCACAACCAGAAAAAACTATACTTACTATAATCATTAAGACTATATATATAAATTTCATATTTTAATCCTTCTTATTTATTTAACCTTTTATATCCATATAACTATTTACTTGTATTAGAATCTAACATCTTTTTTAAATAAAAAATATCTTTTTCATATAATGCTTTCGTCACAATCAAACTTGTAACTTCTTTTTGTAGTTTGCCATTTGCATCATTAAGTTTTTTGATAGATGCTGTATGAGCAATACTTTCTGCTTTAAATTTGATAATTATATCTTTCTGTTTAGAATTTTCCATTTTAGAGCTTACCAGTTTCTGTTCCACTATACTGATATTATTTTCTGCAATTATAATTTCTTTAGACTCTGTTAAGATTTTATTAAACGTGACTTTAAAGTCATTACTATTAATATCACTATTTCTTGCAGCTTGACATAAACTATATTGCAATACTTGCACAAAACGAAGACCTTGGGATGGTTTAAACAGTTGAGATATAACAGAAGAATATTCTTTCATAAACTCCGCTCGTGCTTCTATATCATCTTTTACTGTTGCAGTTAACAAACTTTCTAGTTTAGAAGTGAAATTATTTGCAGTAATAGGCTCGGGTTCTGCACAAAATTCTGAATTTTTCAGATTAACAACTACCATTCTTCGATCTGAAGTTACAGCAAGTGTTCCCACACCACTATTATACTTACCAAAGCTGCCATCTCTATCTGCACCAACTGCATCTTCAACAATCTTACTTTGATTTGATGCACATCCTTGAATTAATACACCCAATAATAAAGGTAAACTTAACCATACTATTTTATTAAGACTAAACATAATTTTCCCCTTTTGTTACTAAATAATATCATAATTTTTCATATTATATTGTATAAATATACTTCTTAAAAGTTTGTATTGCTTTTATAGATTCTTATCAATCATTTTTGGATTGATAATTAAATATTTTAATTAAAAAACCTCTTCTACTAAGGGGTACAAAGTTTTCATGATGAGATTCTTGGGTTCACCAATTATTGTTTTTACACCAAAAGGTATTTCATCTTCAAAGTCAATCGTCCTTGGACTTGATACATTTTTATTAAGTTCAATGTAAATAAATTCTTTAAGTTCCATATTCGCACTCATTAAAATCAAGTGACATTCGTTAATTCTTTTTTATAACGCTTAATTTGAGGGAAATGCTGTATCTTTGAAATAGACTCAATTTCAATATAAAACTTCTAATTTTAGCTAGAATCTAATCTTTAATACTAATTGACATGCCAAGGAGGTTTATGATTTGATATTGTTATTTCTTCACTTGACATTTGATTTAATACCAAAAAAGGAATTTTTAACGTAAAAATTCTAACAAGTCTTTCTACTAGTTTTGCACCTATACAATGTGATTCAAGGAATGAAACCCAAATATCAGGATAATAACGCGACATCATACTTAAGGCAAAGTTAATCATAAATAAATCGATAACTTCAGGTGTTTCAAATGGATCTTTGAAATAAATCGAATCATTATCCAATGTAAATCTTGAGTCTGGATAAGTCAATTGATACTTATAATTCAGCTCAGTTTGATAAGCAACTGCACAGGAGTTTGATGAGTTGTGTTTTTCAATTCTTAATTTTACTTTTTTATCATCCATGATAAAATTACTAATTATATCATCAAGAACTTCAGGTGTTTGAGCTGAATGAAAAATAAATTCTTGTCTTTGTATTTTTTCATCATGATTTGCAAAAACTTTATGTTGCCCCCTTGTGCTATAAATATCAAATTCAAACCTATTCAAATCATTTTGTAGATCTGGCAAGTTATTGATTAATTCGATTAATGAATATTTTTTATTAACCAAACTTTCAAAATCACTAATATTATAATGGCCAACCTTATCAAAGTTTCTTGTTGTTGATCCATTTTCGGTATTAATAAAAGTTGCAAAATTAGATTGTTCTTTTTTTAAAGTTGAGTACCAATTAAAGAAATGCCCATTCTTAAATATCTGTACAAATGAGTTTTCTAATAAATTTGTATTCTCTTTTGATTTTTGTAAGTTGGATGAAAAAGTAAAATTTAAACCATGATGAGAATTTCTATTGTCCTTTCTCAATAAATCTAATGATTTATTTCCTCCTCCAAGAAGTAACATACATGCAGTTGTTAATGCAACTGAGCCATAATATAGATGATTTGGTTGTGTCATTAATGAAGAATATTTTGAAGCTTCAAAATATTCCTTAGCTTGTAATAGAGATACTCTAATTTGTTCTGCTTGTTTCAAGTAATTTTTTTTTGTGTTTTTTGTTGCTTTTCCATGTCTTTTCTCAATCGCATTATAAGCTAATTCAATATTTGCGTATTCTAGTAATCTTCTCCAAGTTTCTTCATGAGTATTCTCAGTGGTAATCCATTCCAAGTTATTTCCTATCATTTCATTAAAATTTAATATTTACTTTTCTGTATGTTTAATAATTTTTTATCAGTTTATCACATAATATTAAAACCTTTATATTGTATTGTAAATGTCACATAAGTAATGCTTTAAACGTCTTTAAGATAAATAAACAAAACATTTATTACAAACTACATTTCTTAAAAAAAGTGTAGTTTACAAAATATCATATCGTATAGAATAAGGCTACTAAAACTGCCATATAAATTGTTAAACTATGTGGATAGTCTTGATAAATAAAAAACCCTATGTACGCTAATATTGTTGCCAATACTCCCCAAATTAACCATGCAATATTTGAAAATACCGATATTATTTTATTTTTACATATATTGTCTTCAAGTGCATTTTGTTTTCCATTCAAAATAAAATCTACTATTGATGGTATGTTTTTTTTCCTTAATGCCGCTGAATGTCCACCTCTTACTTTACCTAGTAACATGTTATCATGTGTCAATTCAAAACCATCAAAACCAGCTGAACCAATATTAAAAAAACCTTTTTCACTTATTGGAATTGGAGATTGCTTTCTGATGATTTGGTAAAATTTCGGGAAAAAAGCAACAATGAAATCTTTATTTGCAACATCATTTCTAATATTTTCAACGCGTTTATTTATAATATACTTTGGCCAATCAAAGTCAGTACGCACAACACTCCCTGCGAAATATACGTTGCTAAATGTAAGCTCTTCATAACTTTCAAGTGCGCTCGCCAATAAATAAGTACCATTACTATGTCCAATAAAACTAAACTTAACATCTTTGCCATACATAGATAATGCTTCAGAATATTGATCAACAAACCATCGAACCTTTTTTTCTCTACTTGTAAATAATAAAAAACGAGCCATTGAAAAATAGCCATATTTTGATGTAATACATTTTATACTTTCTTCTGATTCAAAGTTTGCCGCCATATCGTCTACCCATTCTCCATAATCACGGATTCCATGCATTATAAAAATGACATGTTTAATTAGTTTTCTATTAGAATCAAAACTATCTAAATAATTTTTATTTGCTACTTTATCATTATCTAATTCTGTTATTGTTTTAGTTATTGCTTTAGCTAAATATTTTTGTTTTATTTTAATTTGAACATCAATACAATTTTGAGGTATATTAATAATATTTGAATGAGTAGCATGGGGTACGGATATAAAAATAAATTTTGAGGCAGCCATTAATTCCTTATGATCCTTCTGTGGTGCGATATGATCACTATCTCCTAGTAATTGTATTACTGTAGGGTCTTTTTCTTTCTTAATTAACTTAGTCCATTCCATCTTTAAATCTGAAATAAATGGACTACCTCTTTCAATGCTTTTAATTGTTTTTCCTCTAGAAATATACCAAGAAAAAGGTCTAGCAATAAATAACCCTATCTTCTTATATGCTGGCATATTTGAACTTGACCATCCTCTATTTAGTCCAGCAAGTAAAATTAT
>CAJXWI010000183.1 GCA_913062735.1 uncultured Arcobacter sp. | reverse complement strand
CCATTTCTTTTTTTGGTGGAAATATAATTAGCTTACTCTTTTCATTAAAATCAATTACTTTTGTATTGTTTGACTGATAAGGTAAAAATTTCATAATTTCTCGAATAAGATTAACTTTATTTAATGGCTTATGTAAATAACCATCGCAAACAGTGCAAATATCTTTTTCATCCTGTTTAAGTGCCAGTGCAGTTATTGCTATAATTGGAATAGTCTTAGTTTCATCCATTTTCTTTAATTCCACAGATGCTTCATAACCATTCATTACTGGCATCTTCATATCCATAAGAACAATATTGGGACGATATTTCAAAGTTTTTGCAATAGCGTCTAACCCATTCTTTGCAAAGTGTATTGTCAAATCCCAGACAGAAAGATATGATGAAATAAGTTCACGATTATAACTTATATCATCAGCTACAATAACAGTGGCTGGTTCAAAAACTAATTTTTTAGTATCTAAATAGTCAATAGTCTCAGCGATTATTGGTTTGTCGAAAACTTCCACATTGGGGATAGAAATTGAAAAAGTACTGCCTCTATCAGGAATACTTTCGACCTAGATACTCCCAAACATTAGTGACACGAGCCTCTTGGAAATTGCAAGTCCTAAACCTGTTCCCCCCATAATGCTTTTCTATTTATCCTTTAACTTGTTCAAAACTATCAAATATTTGTTTTTGTTGATCTTTAGGTATCCCAATACCACTATCAGTTACAGAGATATTAAGGATAAAACTACTGTTACTATCAGCATAAAATGTACAAGCTACTTTTACCTCAATAAATCCACTATGGGTAAATTTTACTGAGTTTCCAATTAGATTAATAAGAATTCTTCGTAATTTAGGCTCATCTATTAATATATATTTCGGTATGTCATTTGCTAAATTAATAGTAAATGTCAATTCCTTATCAGCAATATTTTTAAAAAAGAGTGTTTTATGTCTTCTAAAAGAGTGTGAAGATTTGCAGGATTATTTTCTAATTCAATTTTACCCGATTCTATTTTAGAAAGATCAAGAATGTCATTTATTAGATTAAGTAGTGCATGACCTGAAACACTTATGTTGTCTATATAATGTGCGTTTGGGGGTTCTCCTTTAATATCTTTAAGTATATCGGTAAACCCAAGAATTGAGTTCATAGGAGTACGTATTTCATGGGACATATTAGCCAGGAATTCACTCTTCGCTTTATTGGCATATTCTGCAGTGACTACAGCCTTGGTCAATTCAGACTCATATTCACTTTCCTTGGTAATATCCCAATTAACCCCATAGAAAGAAGTTGGAATATTGTTTTCACTCTTATTAATTTACCTTTTCCTTGAATATAATGAATTGAGTCATCTGGAAAAAGAACTCGATATTTTATTTCATAATTACTCACTCCTGATATTGCATCCATAAAACAGGTTTCAAACTTTATTTTGTCTTCATGGTGTATTAACTTTACCCATTCTTCCAAGCTGTTGTTATAATCAACACAATTATAAAGTTTCTACATTTGATGATCCCAGGTTATCACCTTAGAGTTAAGCTCATAATTCCATACCCCAATACCACTAGCACCAAGTACAAATTGAAGTTGACCAAGAATAGCCTCCGTTTTGATTGAAATGGTGGCTAAGAGATTTTCTTTTTCAATTCTTGCCTGAAGAATGATTACAAACCAAAGTGCTACACCCTAACCCATCAATCTAAGAAGATGCCACATCCACCACGATAAATCCCATAATTTTGACTCCTGAAACATAAGACCAGCAAGTCCAAATAATAGTAATAAAACAAAAAATAAAATATCATCCGTATTTTGTTTCACAATGTAATTTATCAGTAGCTTTACGGCAGCAAAGAGCAAAAGTACTCCAACGAGTTTAAAAATAAGTAGTGGCTATGGAAAAGTCAATATGTACTACTACGATGTCAGTCAGTCTAATATTACACTTGTCAAAACTAGACAAAATGTTTCAAGGAGTATTAGATGGCAGAATTTTTATACAAATATAGGTGCTTTGACAAAAACGATGCGGCTATTAAAAAAACAGAAAATATTATCAAAAATTCTTCACTTTATTTATCTAAGATAAGTAGTTTTAATGACCCTTTTGATTCTAGGTTATCGTTTCTGGAATCTTATTCTAAGCAAGAAATAGTAAGTTTTTGCAGAAGAATTACCGATAAGTTCAATGCTTCCAATGAATACTTTAATGACATTTGTAAAAGATATGAAGATGTTGAATTATTTATGACGGAACAACAAAACACAATTGATAGCATGATTTCTGAGATTGGTGTTTTATCATTATCTGCTAACCCTGAGAGTATATTGATGTGGTCACATTATTCAAATAATCATAAAGGATTAGTATTTCAATTTGAACCAATATATAAAGCATCTTGTTTATATCCACCTATTAAGGTTGAATATAAAAATGAATATAATCTTCTTTCATATACCAGTAATGAAGAAGATAGAATAAAGGAATTAAGTGACTTGCTTCTTATTAAATATAATGATTGGAAATATGAAGAAGAATATAGAAAAATTGATTTAAACTTTATTGGGGAAAAAGAGTTTTATAAGGATGAGCTAGTAGGCATAATCTTTGGAGCTGATGCAGAAAAAAGCGATATTGAAAAGATGAAACAGCTATGCGAAGAAAATGGTTTTACTCATGTGAAGTATAAAAAAGCTGTAATGGTTCCTGGTAAGTTTGAATTAGATATCAAAATTAAGTACAAAAGGAGTATAGTGACTACCTTTGAGTCCCAATATAGTAGGAATAAGTTATTTCACTAAGACAAAAAATTTTGATATAATGCGATACTTAAAAAGGTTTGTATTAATGGATATAGATGGAAAGGCACTAGAATATATTGAAATGAGAAATAAAACATATTTCTTAATTCTTGTAATTATTACTATAATTCTCACCGCACTTGTTGCTAAAGATAGTTATGTTGTTAATGAATCTTCCAAACTCGATGTTTATTACAAAATGCAACTTAACGCCTTTACTGTTTATACTGCTTTGTTTTTAGCATTGCTTAAATCATATCCCAAATTCTATATGATTAACTTTATGGTTGTGTACGTAACCGTAACTGTAATTTGCATTACAGGCACTTACTTTTCGTTGTTTTCAATGGAATATGGTATGTTTTTTTATTCAGTGATCTACATTGGAATATCAATGCTTTTATCAATAGCAAATTACAAAGTTAAAGATTATGAACGCAAAGTATGTGATATCCTCTATGGTAAAAAAAATAAGTATGAATTCTTATAAAATATACTTTTAACTTTTGTACAACTTCAATTTTCTACCTTTATTAACCTCAATTTAATTTTTGTTAACCTAGAATAACTCTATCTTTTATAAGGGAATGCTATGAATGAAGATTTAGTAGAGTTAATTAACAAAGCAGAACTTCTAGGTGCAGACCTATCTTTGTGTACAGGTAGTGATAAAGAATCAATTATAAAGCAAATTAATCTTACTGTGCATAAGAGACTTCAAGATAATACGAAGAAGATTCAAAAAGATAAAACCGTGTAGATTAAAGTTATAAATTCTTTTGTTATGACTAAATAAAAAATGAAAAGAATAGAGTGTGTGATAACACGGATTTTTTAATACCACTTTATCGAATATAGTTGAGTTTTTTGAAAGAGCAAATTTAAAACCTCTATCCTTTGATGTATCATCACATCAGAACTTAATTTTAAATTTGAATAATATACTGATAATAAGAAATCAGTGCAGTATGTCTTTATTTACGTTCATTTTTTGCTTTCTTATCAAGATAAATCATGATTGAAAAAAATATTACTCCACCACTAAGATAGATAACTGGATTGTCAACAAAAATTCCAAAACCCAATGCAAAACTTGAAAGAAATATAATTATAATCATCATCCGCATAACCTTCTTTCGTAATACTTATTATTCATAGCTATTTCCTTATTTGTATTCAATAGGACACATTATTTGCTTCGCTTATTCATTTTAGTATATTAGCAGATATTAATTATGTAGTGTTTATGTATTATACATTAGAGGATAGAAAAAGGGACGACAGTAATTCGGTCAGTATGGTTTAAAAACCAAGTATACTATCGCAATCCTAATTTAACAGGAACACGTGTATTCACTAGAAAACGATATGTAATACAACTCAACTCTTGGACAAGTTTGGAATTAAGAAGTTAATCATCGTGGAATTAATAATGTTTTAAATGGAGAGGATAAGTGGAGGAGGGGGTATTTTCTAGATAATAGATTACGAGTGAGATATTAAGATGCTTCACGGAAAATATATAACATACTCTATATCAAACACAGGTCAAGTAAATGAGATCTTGACCTAGTAGTGTAATTAAAATTTATATGCGAGAGAAAGATAGTACTGAACAATACTTTCCGTAGGCACTAATATGTAGTTTGCAGGAACGGTTCCAGAATCATCCGTAGAAGTTTTTATATACCTAGCACCACCTTCTAAATCAACTGTTTTAGATAACTCATATACAACACCTGCCTGAACGCCATATGTAAAGTTAGTTGTGTCAACTGCAAGCCCTGCACCTTCAGCTGTGTACCAATTATATCCAGCACTTACACCAATAAATGGTACAAACTTACTGTCATTATAAAACATATAATCATAAGTCAGTCCAGCTGATTTTATATCATTGTTATTCACAATTTGACCATACACACCAACACGACCAAAACTATAATATTTACCCAAGGATAACGCTTCATGTGTTGAACTACCATCACCATCATACGTCACCCCATTTACTGTAGTTGTAGCATTGATTTTACTTGCACCAAATTCAAGACCTACAACTGTTTCTCCAACTTTAGCGGCCATAACACTTGTACTAAATCCTAACAGTAATGTTGCTATTAACAAGCTTTTTTTCATTCTCTTCCCTTTATAATATATCTTCTTATTATATTTAGCAACTATACCTATAAAATTATAAAAGCTTGTTAAATATCTTCTGCTCTATACAGACAAGTACATAAACAAAAAAGAAAGTATTGCATTATATGGATTGTTTTCCATTCACTATGCACTTCGTTATACAACAGATATGTTTAAGTTGTTTTATATCTTATCCACATATGATTAAATGCTTTTTCTCAAATCAGATTACATTTTTCTGTCGGTTATACTTGAGTTGTTATTGAGGGATAAGTGAAATTATAAAAATCTTATAATTGAGGTTCAATAGTATCACCTAGATTTTCTCCTGACATCAACCAGTCTTCAAGAGTGGGAGTCTTTTTTAGTTTATGTATTTTCCATAACTTATATTCATCCAAAACTTCTTTTGCTTTTAAATATCCACCGTCATAAGACTTTTTAATAAGCATTGCGGCTTTTTGTTTATCCTCTATTATTCCTGCACCAGTAAGATACATCGTTCCTAATCTAAATTGGGCAATGGGAAGATTATTATTTGAGGCTTGAATTATCCACTTCAAAGCAATTTCACTATTTTTTGGAACATCCATACTCTTTTGATAAAGTATCCCGACATTATATTGAGCAAGTGCATGATTCTTATTAGCTGCTTTTAAATACCATAGTAATGATTTGTTAATATCTTTCTCAGCTACTACACCATTTTCATATATCATGCCAAGATTAAACTGTGCAGGGACATGACCTTTGGTTGCAAGTTGCTTTAGTAACTTCAACGCCTTTAAATGATTCTTTTTATCTTTACAAACCTAATACGTTAATAAGTTATGAAGATGTTAACGAACTTAAATTTACAGATTTTGGTGTGATTTCATATTCACCTAACAAGTATTGGATTGCAATTCCTCA
>CAJXWI010000182.1 GCA_913062735.1 uncultured Arcobacter sp. | reverse complement strand
AGTAGAGCCAAAGGTTCTTAAAATTGATTTAGAAAGATATAACTATTGGTTAAGCGTTGGTGCTAAACCTAGTGAAAAAGTTAATAAATTAGCTACTTCTGCTAAATAGGTTTTCCTATGATAACAAATTTCATAGAAAACTATGCAAAGTTAATTGTTTCTTGTCCCAATGAAGTTAAGGTTTCAAAAGAGCAAATTGATGATACCTTTGCTGAAATTACTATTAAAGCCAATGCAAATGATATTGGCAAATTAATTGGTAAGAATGGTAATATGATCAATGCTTTAAAAACTATGGCAAATGGTTGTAAAGCTAAAGACGGCGTATCTTACAAGATACAAGTCTTAGCAAACTAGGTTTTTTATGGAAAATGTATATATAGCGAAACTGGGAAAATCGGTTGGATTAAAAGGAGAAATTAAAATTTTTCTTGAATCCGACTTTCCTTCTCAATTCAAAAAAAACGCAAGTTTTACTACCAATAAAAATACTACTTTAATTGTTGAATCATTTAATGAAAAAAGAGCTGTAATAAAGTTTTTTGGAATTAATGATATTGACGCAGCTAAGCGACTAACGAATACTGAAATTTATACTACAATTGAAGATACAAAAGACTCTTGTACCCTAGGTGATAATCAATATTTTTGGTTTGATATTAAAGAGTGCCAAGTGATTGAGAATGAGATTGTTTTAGGTGTTGTTAGTGAGATTCATCGTTATCCATTGAGTGACTATTTAGAAGTTCAAACTTCCAAAGAATTACTTGATAAAGACTTACCTAAAACATTTTTAATACCTTACAATAAAGAATATATTCTTAATGTAAATATAAATGAAAAAGAAATTTTTGTAAAAGATTCTTATCTTATTTTGGAAAACAGCTAAAAATATTTTTATGTGTAATTACTAAGAGTTTTATTCTTAGTAATTACATCTTTTATCAAACTCTTCTTGTGTTAAATCAATTTTGTATGCTTCATTTTTAAAGGCTTTTTGAAGTTTTTTAAGAACTTCATCTCTTTGATCTTCGCTGTATGTTCCTAATAAAACTTCTACCGTATTATTATTATCTCTACAAAGTTGTATATTATTATCAATGGCTTCAATTTTATCAATAAATGATTTGTATAAAAGTGTATTGTTTGTTTCGATTTTTATAAAAGATAAGAAAGAACTTTTTTCTATTTCAATATCTTGTTCTTCTTCTATTATTTGAGCTATTAATGTGTTTTTAATAGGAAAAGGTGTTTCTTCAATTACAATTTGTGTACTTTTTTCATCTTCCACTATTCCAGCTGTTTCTGTTTCTATTTTTTGATTATTTTCTTCTAATAAAGCAATAGCACCCTTCGCTTCTTCTTTTATTTTTTCATTTTCTTTTTCAAGATCATTTTCTTTATTTTGCGAACGTAATAATTCTTCTTGGGTAGTATTTAGTTCTTCTTTTAGTTCTTTATTATTATTTAATAAACTATTGTTCTCTTTTAATAATTGAACTTCTTTGTATTTTGCTAAAAGTTCTAAATCTTTATTAATTTGAAGCAGTTTTGCATTTTTATTTTCTAAAGAGGCTTGATATTCTTTTTTCTTTTTCTCTTTTAATTCTGTATCTTCTGTTTCAATGATTTGGTCTTTAGTTAATAAATTTAATTTTTTGTTTAATCTTACTACATTAATATCTTTTACTTTAAAGTTATATTTTTCTACTTTTTTTGTTACATTTGTTTTTAGATTCTTTTTTTCTTCTATTTCTTTTTCAAAGAATCCTAAAAAATATAAAATAATTAATATTATTGAGAAAGAAGCAAGTACGCCAAGAGTAATTATCAAATATTTTATATAATTAGGCTTTTTTTTCTGTATGTCTTTTTTATCTTCTGTTTTATCTGTACTTATTTCATCTGCAGAATCTTTAGTATTTTGTATAACAGAAGCTAATCCAAGCTCACTTAAATCTTCTTCTTCTAAGCTTGTATTTTCCTCTTCTTTGTCTTCTGACATGAAATCTAGGTTTTCTAATTCATCATTTTCAAGATTCTCTAATTCAATTTCTTGCGTTTTATTGTTATCTTCTTCATCCAGATTCATAAGCTCATCTAAATCAGAAGTATTCTCATTTGCTTCATCCAGATTCATAAGCTCATCTAAATCTGAAGTATTCTCTTCTTCCAGATTTGAAAGTTCATCCATAACAGATGCAGTACTGTCCTCATTTGCTTCATCAAGATTCATAAGTTCATCAGTATTATCTTCCTCTATTTCACTTGAATCCAAATTCATCAATTCATCCATGTTATTATCACCAATATCATTGTCTAAATTCATAAGCTCATCCATATCACTTGAATCGTTATTTAAATCAGAATCTAAATCCATTAGTTCATTCATATCCTCATTACCCTCTTGAGGTATATCACTATCAAGGCTCATCAACTCATCTAAATCATTTGTATTGCTATTTTCTGCCATTTAATTATCTTTATTTGAATTTCGTTTTTCTTTTTGTTTTTCTAATATTCTTTTTTTATTTTTTTCATAATAAACTTTTCTGTATTCTTTTAGCTCTACTTTTCTCTTTTCTCTGTAGTCTTTATCGTACTCTAAACGTTTATTCTTATTTAAGAAATAATACTCTTGTTTTTGTTTTTTGTATTGAGTTATTTTTTTAATGATTTTTTCTTTTCTAGAGTCTACATGTATTTTTTGCTGCTTAATTATTTCTTTTATTTTAAAATCAAAGTTTAAATCACTTAAATCATTTTCATAATCATGGGCGACTTTTTTTTCTTTGTTTTTATTTTTTAAATAATACTCTCTTTTTTTCCGCTTATGAGCCAGAAGTTTTTCTTTGCGTATATTTTTTAATTCTTCAAGCTTCATATTAATAATTATTAACTTTTCAATCTGTTAACAATATCTAACATTTCATCTGTTGTTGTAATTGATTTTGAATTGGCTTCATATGCTCTTTGTGCAGTAATTAAATCAACCATTTCTGTAACCAAAGATACATTAGAACCTTCCAACATTCCTTGTCTTAGTGAACCAAACTGTTCAATTCCTGGATTTCCATCAATTGGATCACCTGACGCTGCTGAAGCCTTAAACATGGTTTCTCCAATAGGAGATAAACCAGCAGGATTAATAAAATCTACAATAGTGATTTGCCCCAAAGTTACAAGAGCTCCTGTTGTTGAATCCGTAGCACTTACTGTTCCATCTGTTCCAATGGTCAAGTCAATAACATTATCTGGCATTACAATTTCTGGTTCTAATTTATAACCACTTCCATTTACAATAGCACCCTCTTCATCAAATTTAAAAGACCCATTTCTTGTATATCCTATTTCTCCATCAGGTAAAGTTATGGCAAAAAAACCATCTCCTTCAATTGCAATATCTAATTCATTTCCTGTTGTGGCAACATTTCCTGGAAGAAAACTTTTTTGCACGCCAGAAAGCCTTACACCCATTCCTACATCCATTCCCGTAGGATTTGTAGTTGTTGCAGATGTTTGGCCTGCCGTGTAATTTAAAGATTCATACATTAAATCTTGAAATTCAGCTCTGTCTTTCTTAAATCCAGATGTATTAACATTTGCTATATTATTTGACGTGACATCTATTTGATGTTGTTGCGCATTCATACCCGTTGCAGCAGTATATAATCCTCTAATCATTAGAAATCCTTTTGTAATTAAGATTATTATATTTAAAGAACTTTTAAACTTTCATAAATTACATTAATTATTTTAGCTATATTAAGTATAAATTTAATACAAATTTTATATAATTGATAAATTATGAATAGTACAAAGGTATAATATGAAAATTTTAATAGTTGATGATAGTTCAACAATGAGAAGAATAATTGGGAATGTAGTTCAACAATTAGGTTTTTCAAAAGATGATTTTGATGAAGCAGAAGATGGTGTTGTAGCATGGGCAATGCTTCAAAAAGGTCAGTATGATATTGTACTAACAGATTGGAATATGCCAAATATGAATGGTTTAGATTTGGTTAAAAACATTCGTGGTGGTGGAGCTCACCAAAAAACACCTATTATTATGATTACAACTGAAGGTGGTAAAATGGAAGTTATTACTGCTTTAAAAGCTGGAGTAAATAATTATATAGTAAAACCTTTTAATGCTGCAATATTAAAAGAGAAATTAGATGGCGTATTAAAATAAAAAGTAGATTTATTAAAAATATTTAAAAGGTTTTGTAATGAGTATGAGCCAAGAAGAAATTGAAGCATTAATGAGTGGAATCGAAGTGGAAGAGACTCCTTCACCTACAGTAAACAATGATGAAATTAAAATAGTTGAAGAAAAAAGTCCAGAAGATGAAATATCTGAGCTTATTAATTCTGATATAACTGACGTTTCAAATAATGATGAACTTAATATGGATGAAGTATCTGAAATATTAAATGAGAATGAAAACATACAAGAAGATATCTCTAATAATACTAAGCTTGAGCTTGATGAAAACAGTACTAATGAAACAAGCGAAGAAGAATTGTCAATTGATGAATTGGTTAATAGCATTGCAACGGATGATGCTAGTGAACCAAGTATGGATATCGATTCAATTAATGATACAAATATGAATGACATATTATCTGAACCTACACTACAAGAAAGTTCTTCTAATAATGATGAAATTGGAAAAGACTGGGCAGAGACTAGAATTGATCAAGGCGTATTTCCTTTTCCTGTTGATAAAGATACTAAAGTTGTTAATCAATTAAGTGAAGTTGCAAGTGATTCGGAAGAAAAAGCTTCTAAAATTCTTGATACCTTATCTCTTGTTTTAGATAATAATGATTTAATAAGTAAAAAAATAAAACCTGTGGATGAATTTATTTCAAGTCAAATTGCATTACTTGAAACATTGCATGCTAAATTTCCAAATGTTGCACAGTTTAAAGAAAATTTAGATATTGCAAAATCCTTAGATGATAATTGTAAAAGTGTTTTAGAAAATTGTGATGATGAAAATATGGAAATATTTGGAGCAATGGAGCTAATGCAATTTAATGATATAAACAGACAAAAGATAGAAAGAGTGATGTCTGTTATTAGAAAACTATCAACCTACTTAAATAATTTGTTTGAAGATGATAATTCACATAAAGAAATTGTAGTTGCAAAACATATTTCCGGTGATATTCAAACGGATCTTGTTGGAGCAGATGACTTAGAATCACTAATAGATGAATATTCAAAAGGATAAATAATGAACCAAGGTACTTACCCATTAGCAGCTGCAATGATTAATCAAATTAATCGTTTGGATGTAATATCGAATAATTTAGCCAATGCAAATACAAATGGTTTTAAAGAAGAAGGTTTAAGTGAAGGTACCTTTAACAATTATTTAAAAGAAGCACGAGAATCAAACGTAAGTATTATGAATGAAAGTGCAGCCGTAAATAATATACCTAAAATTGATCAAAAATATATTTCTTCTGCTTTAGGTCCCATTGAAATGACAGGCAATAAATTGGATTTTGCCCTGAAAGACCAAGACACATTTTTTAAAGTTCAAAATGAAAATGGTGAAGTTATGTATACAAGAGATGGTTCTTTTAAAGTGCTAAATAACTCTTTATTGGTTGATGGAAATGGAAATTTTGTTTTAAATAATGATAATGAAGCAATAACAACTGAAGATGATTTTCTTCAAACTATTGCTGTTGTAAAAACAGATTTTCCAAATTTAGATAAATTTGGTGATAACTATTACAGAGCAAAAGATATTAATAAAGTAGAAGTTCAAGAAAACAATGAAGGGTTTTTGTTACAAGGCGCAGTTGAAAAATCTAATGTAAATATGGTAAATACCATGATTGGTTTAATTGATGCCAGTAAAAGTTTT
>CAJXWI010000181.1 GCA_913062735.1 uncultured Arcobacter sp. | reverse complement strand
GTTTTCATTTCCATATTAATTTTTCTTGCTTGAACATCTAGGGCACCTCTAAAAATAAAAGGAAAGCCAATTACATTATTTACTTGATTATTAAAATCACTTCGTCCTGTACCAACAATTGCATCAGGTCTAACTTTTAAAATATCAACTGGAAATACTTCAGGCGTAGGATTAGATAAAGCAAAAACGATAGGTTTATCAGATAATAATGCAATATGCTCAATACCAAAAGAACCAGGTTGTGATAAACCTAAAACAACATCAGCTCCTCTAAAAGCATCATCAAAACTCATTTCTTCATCAATTGCAAATTCTTCTTTGTATTGATTTAAATCTGTTCTTCCTTTATGTATAACCCCTTTTGAATCACACATAATAATATTTGAAACTCCAACATGTTTGTACATTCTTGAACATGAAATTGCAGCAGCTCCAGCCCCAATAACTACTACTTTTAAATGCTCTAATTTTTTACCTAATAATTCACAGGCATTTATTAATCCAGCTGTTGTAATAATTGCAGTTCCATGTTGATCATCATGCATTACAGGGATATCTAAATCTTCTATTAATCTTCTCTCGATTTCAAAACAAGAAGGTGCAGAAATATCTTCTAGGTTGATTCCCCCAAAAGTAGGTGCAATTGCTTTTACCACTTTACAAAATTCATCAACATCTGTTTCATCTACTTCAATATCAAAAGAATCAACAGCAGCAAAAGCTTTAAATAAAACTGATTTTCCTTCCATCACAGGTTTTGATGCAAGTGCACCAATATCGCCAAGTCCTAAAACTGCAGTTCCATTAGATATTACAGCAACAAGATTTCTTTTTGCTGTATATTTATATGCATTCTGGGGATTATCTTGAATAGCTAAACATGGGTGAGCAACACCAGGAGTATATGCTAAAGAAAGATCTCTTTGTGTTGCTAAGTCTGTTGTAGTTGCTATTGATAATTTACCTGGATTTGGAAACTGGTGATAATCTAGTGCCTCTTCTTTTGTAACTGTTTTGCTCATTTTATAGTCCTTAGTATTTTTATAACCCTGTATGTTATTTGAAAGAATTGTAACTAAATGAAACTTAATTATAATAAAAACAGGGGATAACTTCGTATAAAAAGTTTTTATTAAGTTTAAGATACATGATATTTACATAATATTTACCATTTACACCAGCATATAATCTAAAGTATTATTTTAATCCTATAAAACCTGCAAATCTTCCACAATCAGAATTATTTCTATATGAAAAATATTTTTCATCTCCACATTTGGTGCAGTGATTTGAAGAAGTAATATTATTAACACCCAAATCATTTAATATTTTTTTGTTTATTTCTTGTAAATTTATATTTTTACCCTTGCAGAATTTTTCTCCAAAGTTATTTTTTACAAAACTTTGCATCTCTTCATTCACTTCATAACAACATACTTGAATTGAGGGTCCCAATTCCACTTCAATATCACAAGCCTTGCAAGAGAATTCTTTTTGCATGCTTAAGACTACGTCTTCTACAATTTTTAAAAAACTTGATTTTCTACCGGCATGAACAGCTGCTATAACGCCTTTTTTTGAATCTTTCATAAGTATAGGAATACAATCAGCCACCATGACCATCAATTGTAAACCTTTTTCCTGTGTTATTAAAGCATCACAAGCATGTGAAAGCCTTGCAGAGTCATTGTGTACTATTTTGATTGTATTTCCATGGACTTGATCCATATACATAATATTGTTTACACTAAAGCCATGTTTTAATGAGAGTGTTTTTCTATTTTTATCAACATTTTTTACAATATCTCTCACATGGTAAGCTATATTACCATCCATTTTATCACTAAAAAAACTTTCAATATGAAACATATATTAACCTTTAGAATTCTTTTGTATATTTTAATATCTTCTTAGTTCATTTTGTGTTAAAATCCTTTTTTAAAAGGAAAACAATGCAAAAAAATAGATTCGTAATCTTTGGAGACCCTGTTGAACATTCAAAATCCCCTCAAATGCATAATGCTGCATTTGAGTATCTAAAACATGATAATATTTATGAAAAATATTTATTAAAAAATGCAAACACGATTAACGATGTATTTAATAAAGAAGGGTTCTTAGGAGCTAATATAACAGTTCCTCACAAAGAAACGGCTTATTTAAAAGCAGATGAAGTAAGAGGAATTGCACAAAAAATACAAGCAGTTAATACGTATATAAAAGAGAATGATAAAATCATTGCTTATAATACAGATGGGGCAGGTTTTATAAAAGCCATACAAGTATTCAAAAATGTTAAAAAGGTTCTTATTTTAGGAGCTGGAGGAACAGCTAAAGCTATTGCCTTAAGTTTACAAGAAAAAAATTATGATGTTACTGTAATAAACCGCTCACCAGAAAAACTTATTTTCTTTAAAGAAAATAATATTAGAACTTTTACGTGGGATAATTTCAGATTAAATGCTTATGACTTAGTTGTTAATGCAACCAGTGCTGGCCTTAAAGATCAAGAGTATCCCTTACCAATGCAGAAACTTGAAAATGTCTTTTTAAATGCACATTACGCATTTGACTGCATTTATGGAATTACAACACCTTTTTTAGCCTTAGCAAAAAAAGAAAAACTTCAAGTAAAAGATGGAGAAGATATGCTTTTATATCAAGGGGTATTGGCCTTAGAATATTTTTTAAAACAAACAATAGATACAAAAACAATTGAAATTATGAGACAAGCTTTAAAGGAAAATAATGAAACACATTAAGAAAATATCGAATTATGCAATGGTTGGTGGCCTTGGTGCAGTATTAGTACTGGGATTAGTAGGTTGTGAAGATAAAAATTCTCAAAAAAATGATGCCTTTACAAATGCTAGCCAAAAACAAGGTGCTTTTGTAATCATTCAAGAAGAAATAAATGGTTCATATGCAATTGTTGATGAGTTTCCAAGTGCAAACACTACTATTGTTTTACGAAAACCAGACGGAACTGAGCGTATCTTATCTAAAGCAGAGATTGATGCACTTGTACGTGAAGAAGACGTAAAAATCCAAAATGGAACATCTGCATTAACGAATCCAGAAGTATCATCAGGAAATGGTGGAATGGGTCTTGGTGGCGTATTATTATCATCTGTTGCAGGAGCAATGATTGGTTCTTACATAGGAAATAAATTATTTAACAATTCAAATTACCAATCTCAACGAAGAACGCAATACAAATCTCCATCAACATATTCAAAATCAAAAAGCAGTTTTTCTAAAGCTAAATCAAGTACTTCAAGATCAAGTTCAAGCTCTAAAAAGAGTGGTTTTTTTGGTTCCTCAAACAGCAGCAAAAAACGTTCTTCATTTTTTGGAGGTTAAGAGATGAAATTAAAACAACTTGAACCTTTAAGTAATGACTATCTTGAATCCATAGGTTTTTCATGGCATACAGATCTTGATGAAAGTTCTTATATTTCAAATGAAATCGTAGTTCTAAGTGAAGAAGAAGCCAATGCATATTATGAAGCAAGCAATGAACTTTATGATATGTTTTGTGAAGCAGGACAATATGTTATTGATAATGACTTATTTCATGAAATTAATATTCCTTTTAATTTAGTGGAAACAATTAAAGAATCTTGGGAAGAAGATGTTCATTGGCATTTATATTCTCGTTTTGATTTAGCAGGAGGAATGGATGGAAAAGCTATAAAACTAATAGAGTTTAATGCAGACACCCCTACTTCACTTTTTGAAACAGCTATAATACAATGGGCTCTTCTTAAAAAGAATGGCCTTGATGAAGCAAAACAATTTAATAACTTGTATGAAGCCATCAAAGATAACTTCAAACGTTTAATCACTCTTGATTCTGATGTTGAAAAATTTGAAGAATATTACAAAGATTTAGGATGGAAAATATTGTTTTCATCTATTTCAACATCTTCAGAAGATGAAAATACAACAAAACTATTACAGCATATTGCAAATGAAGCAGGTTTCAATACTGAGTATGAATATATAGAAAATGTACAATTTTCAGATGAAGGAATTCATAAAGATGATGTTAATTTTGAATTTTGGTTCAAACTTATTCCTTGGGAAGATATAGCAATTGATGAAAATGAATTAGCAATGATAATTAATGAAATTATTAAAAATAAAAAAAGTATTATTTTTAATCCAGCTTACACATTAATGTTCCAATCAAAAGCGATGATGAAAATATTATGGGACATGTATCCTAATCATCCATTATTATTAGAAACATCTTTTGAACCCCTTGTAAATACTAAACAAGTGGAGAAAAGATGTTTTGGAAGAGAAGGCGCAAATATTGCTATTGTAAATGAAGACAATTCTTTAGATATGAAAACAGATGGAGAATATGAAGGATATAAGGCTATTTATCAAGAGTTCTATGAATTTAATCAAGATGAAGAAGGTGAATATTATCAAGCCGGTGTTTTTTATGCTTACGAAGCTTGTGCGCTGGGTTTTAGAAAAGGTGGAAAAATTCTTGATAATATGTCAAAATTTGTGGGCCATATAATAGAAGAGTAAAATAAATTGTTATTTTTCTTTTTACATAGCTAGTAATAAGCTTGTTTTGTTATACTATTTAAAATTATTAAATAAAGACAAAAGATTATGCACTTAGTTAACCATATATTTTATACGCATACTAAATTAGAAGAAGAAATACTAAAGTTTCCTTCTTCTAAGACTATCATGATACAACTTTTTTGTGCTGATTTTAATACAAACATTATAAAAAAAATATTATTACATCTAAAAGAAAGACTTCCAAATGCTACTGTTATTGGTGCTTCAAGTTCAGGAGGTATCAACAATGGAAAACTGTGTAATGATAAAATTCTTATCTCCTTTTGTTTTTTCGAACATAGCAAATTAGAAGTATATTATTATCCAAAAGTAAATTATTCCCAAGGCTTAAAAGCAGCAAAAAATATTATCAAAAGTGATACTAAAGCCTGTATTATTTTCTCAGAAGCCTTTAAAAATGATTCGGAAGGTTTTCTTGATGCATTTACTAAGAATAATAAATCGCTTGTTATAGCTGGAGGTTGTGCAAGTGGAGAAGATCATTCAAAAGAAAATTTCATTATCAAAGACAATACTATTTATAAAGAAGGTATTGTTTTACTTTCATTAAACTCCACAGAATTAAATGTATATTCAGATTATTCACTTACTTGGAGTACGGTGGGAAAAGAAATGTTGGTAAGTAAATGTGAGAATAATATTATATATGAGCTTGATAATAAACCTATACAAGAGGTCTATTCACATTATTTAGGGAAACAAATTGTTTCTCAACTACCCAGTTATGACTACGAATTTCCCCTTATAAAAACTGAAAAAACAATGAATGTTGCACTCTCAATGAGAGAAAAAACACAAGACAATGCTTATTTATTTTCAGGAAAAATTCAAGAAGGAGACAGGGTAAAATTTTCTGTCACTCATGAAACTGACAGTTTAAATGATACCTATAAACACAAAGAAAGAATACTTCAAAATCCAATTGAAGCACTTTTTGTTTATTCATGTAGTGCAAGAAAACGTTTTATTTATGATGAAAAACACAATGAATTTACTATCCTAAATAAAATAGCTTCAAACAGTGGGTTTTTTACTCATGGAGAGTTTTTTTATAACAAAGGAAAAACACATTTATTAAACAATACAAGTACAACACTTTCTCTTTGTGAAAATAATGTCAATAAAAAAACTGAAACAAATAAAGAAAAAGAAGTTTTATCAAAGAAGATTTCTGTACAAACTCACTTAATTGATACTATTCAAGAAGAATTAACTTCAAGTTTGGATTTATTAAATCAATACAAAATTGCCTTAGATGAGAGTGCAATAGTTTCAAAAACAGATGCACA
>CAJXWI010000180.1 GCA_913062735.1 uncultured Arcobacter sp. | reverse complement strand
GGTATAGGGGAAGATTATTTAAGTGCTGATTTGGTAATTGAGCGTGTCAATATGGTAGAAATTAGCCTAATTGGTGCGAATATGTAGTATTTGATTGTTTTTTGTTGATTTTGATGGATTACTTCCATTAATTTTGGAGGTTGTTTTACATAAGTTATAGATAGATTATGTATGATATTTTTAATTTCTTCTTTTGATTCATAGTTATACTTTTTGCTATTTCTATCTTTTGTTAAGTATCCAATTAACCAATGTTTTAATGTACCAATTTCTTTTAATGATTTTTTTGCATAGAGACTATATTTTTTTAAATCTTTATCTGTATAGTATTGCTCAGTTATAGTTGATGTGTGCCATTGAAATATAGGTGTACCATTATAAATACCTGCACAATATATTTCTTTTTCAAAAGAGTCATGTCTGATTTTATTTGGTGCATGTTTAGAAAAATATACATTGATAATGTCTCTAACAAACTTTATTTGTTTTTCTTCATCATTGATATTTGTACAGTGTTTTAAATATTGATACAGACTTATCGCACATGAATTAACTATTTTGGTAGGAGATAGATAAGTGAATTCAAAAAAATCTAGTGATTCATTGAAAGATTCAACTAATTCATCTGTTTGTTTTCTATTAAATAATAGTTTAAATATATGGTTTAATAATGGTTTGTACATAAACATAACAGTTAAAATTAAATACGCAAATTTGTAATCGCCTTTTATTATTCTTGATAAAAACATGTTTTCATAGATAGATTTTAATCTGTGTTTTATCGGAAGGGATTTATTTTTAATACCTTCTTTGTTTTTATTAAATCTTTTTTTTCTGTTTAGGTTTCCTTTTCCTAATGATTCCAGCTTGTTTGTTCTTTCTTTTTGCTCTGATTCAGTGCTTTTTGTATAGGCTTGATGATAGTCACTTATTAGATGGAATAGAAATAGGGTATGTTTTGGATATTGAGTTTTATTAATAACGATGATTTTATCATTTTTAGTTAATTTGTTTATCTCTTGTATGATATTTTTCTGCTGATCTTCATTTAATGATTTATTATAATAAGAATTGTAAAATAAATAGAAAGAGTTAATTGAAAGTCCTTTACTTATTTATTATGTTAAATTATTGTTAAATACTAAATGAAGAAACAAGCTTATATCCTGAATGATTAAATTCTATTCCTCTTTTATTAATTTAATTCCATCAGGTATTTTAATAGTGACGATTTTTTCCATTGTCGACTCATTATTTGTATTTTCACCTATAAGATAGTTTATATATATTCTAATAGCTCTTGAACGATATTTGGCTTTTATCGCATCAAAACCAATAATTATAGATAATATAGAGATAATAACAAAACCAAAACTACATAAATTAAAAACTAATACTGAGAATATAAGATTTACTAGTGAAAATGATGTAAAGAATATACCTATTGATTTCGTATCATTGACATATCGACTTGTATCAGTCTGTTTTTTAAGATAACACAATTTTCGCCCAATTGCTTGATATAAAAAATAATCATTATAATCTAAATCCTTTATATTTTGATAGTCTTCATTACTACCATTATTTAGTTTTTTAATTGTAGATTCTCTTAATATAATTAGCTGTTGATTCTCAGTTGTAAACAAACGGCCTTCATAATTTTTTTTTATGTTGTTGTCAAAAATTAATTGCTGTAAAATACTTAAAAGATAACTCAAACCAATTAGTGTTATAACTAAAAATGTAATATTTAAATTATCAAATTTAATTGTGGATAAAAACTCACTAATAAACTCTACTTTATTTTGGTTAAGACTTTTTATACCAATAAAAAAGATAAAAAAGATAAAAACAAAACTAATAGATGGCATCACTGCTCTTTTAATAAAATCCTCAAATAGCATAATAAGCTTTTCAATTGCTTTCAATATAACTCTCCTTAAATAAATCTACACTGAATTCTCTTATGTCTTTAATCCAGTCTTCTGCCTCTTTATCACTACATTTATATTTTTTTTTCGCAACACTTTTTATCGTTCTATATTCATTCTGTAAAGATGTTACAAAAATTGCAGGATCATCACTATTTATAGTAACAGCAATTCTTCCACTTCTTTGATTGAATTTATTGAACTTTTTGCCATTGCCTAATAACTTTTTTTCAGGTGGATAAAATCTGAAAATTGGATGTTGATCATAACTATCTATAGAGGATACAAATACATTTGAAGAAGGGTTTGTTTCAATTATTATTCCTTTTTGTGATAATTGATTTATCATTCTATCTTGTAGTGCTTCCCAAATATTTACTTCTTCTTTTGAAATTCTTTTCTTATCTATATTCATGACTTTTTTGTAATTCTGTCTAACTTGATTATTCGTTTGATATAATTCAAATATTTTTTGAACATTTTCACTTGGCTCTTTTTCTAATACAATATTGGAATAGTCATCAAATAATACTTCACCTCTTTTTCTTTTATAGTAAGTTAATGTACAGTTCCTTCTATAACTCCATGCTTCATACAAGTCATTGATGTGAATGTTTTTCTTGCACATAGGATAAATTTCAGAAAACATTTTCCAAACTCTATCTTCATATATTTTTATAAATCTTGTAATATCTAAACTTGTTCCAGATAATTTTTTTAGTTTCTTACATAACCATACTAAATCGTCAAAATAGTCACCTTTATACATAACTAAATCTTTAATATTATTTAACCAAACTTTCGGGAATAGACCAAGACTAAGAACATGCCCAAGTCTATCGTTTCTTTGCATATCAAAAAACTTAACACTTTCTTCGACTCTTCTCATCCCTGTAATAATGTGATTAAAGTCCTCACCTGCATGAACTGTTATTACAAGTTTTGCATGGTGACTAAATTTCTTAGTACCTAAAAAAATATCATTTTTAAGTTTTTTTGGAGCATGTCGTAAATACTTAAAATAGGGTGCAAATATTTCAGGTGGAGTATGTGTTTCTTTGCCTACTGCGTCAATCGAAACAACATATGAGCTAATGTCAAATGACTTATTCTTGAGATTTTCTTTATCTTTATAAGCCTTTATTTTAGTATATTTTAATGCATTAGTAAACTTATCTATTTTTTTGAACTTGATATTTCTTAAAAAATCATCAAAAGCAATTGCTTCATTTTTAATAGACATTCTTTTTTTATAAAATCTAGGAAGTAAATTACCAGTTTGAATTTTTATATCTCTTTCTCTTGACTTTTTGCTTGACAGTCCAAAGTTAAATTTAATTATTTTATCTCTTGACTCAAATGCATTTTTAAAATCCTGTAATATGGTTGAAATTGTATTTGCGTCTTCTTTTACATCTAATTTTGCATTTAAATAGTTAGTACCACTATCTATAATACTTGAAGCAATATTACGTGCAGTTTTTCTCTCGACAGTTCTTAAATAAGAACCACTAAATTCACTAAAATGTGAAAGTCCAATATTCTGGGACATGACCATATACGAACGTAGTATATTTGAAGCTTGAAAATAAATTTTTATGAAATATTTCAAGTGGTTTGACTCGGTATTTTCATAAAGATAAAAGAAGAGAGTATTTTCCATTAATTGAGCTTTGGAGAATTGGCCCTTATCATAAAACTTGACTATTTCTCTTGCGAGATTGTCTTCATAAGAATTTTTGAATATTGGAAATAGTTTATTCATTTTTGAAATAGTATCTATAGAATAAGAATAACTTAATCCTAAGGATTGATTCGAAGTCAGTATTTTCGATAAATTTTCAAGATATAAAAGTACTTCATTTTTTTCTTCAAGAATATTATTCATAAAAGAACCATAAATAAAATCAATACTTAACTTTGATATTTCAATTATTTGGCCTATGGAGTAAGTGTGATTATTAATATATGAGAATTCATTTATTCTTGGAATCTTTTGTAAAAAATCTTTTGTAAAGTACTCTTTTTTGCTTTTGCAGGAAAAAAGCTTTAACATATTGAAGGATAAATAGGAAGCACCTTTTAAATGTAGATGATTTTCGGCATATTCTTTTTGACTATCTACCTTTAGACTTAATGGGGTGTAGTTATCTATCAAAGCTAATAAATCATATTCTGATATTTTATTTTTTTTTAGTTTTGTAGCCAACTCATATGCTAAAATATGAAGAGGAGAAACCTTTGTAATAAAAGACAAATACTTTTCAAGATTTTCCTCTTTTGCAAATATCTTAGAACCATTATATTCAAAAAAAGTTGAAAATAAATCTTTTAAAAAAGAAAAATTATAGTCTAGTGCATTCGACTTTTTATAGTCAAAAGTATATCCAATATTACTATTTCTTAGCTCTTTTTGCGATAAACTTAACTCTATTTCATCTAGCCGATAAGAGTTAGGGTAAAAATCTCTAACTCCTTCGATAAGCTGATTACCGTCTGTTTTTGTATTGATTTTATTATCTTTCAAAAGTGTATTAACAAGTTTTATAAATACTTTATCACTTCTTAATAGCACTATTTGGGGAATATGCGCAAGATTGTTTTTTATCATTTAAAAGTTTTCTTTAAACTTCTTAATATGCTTTAAATGAGTTTTGTTTTTGTTAGCCCAGCTTTCTAATTTTTTAAAACTCCATTTTTCTTTTTGATCTTTATGATCTTTTATCCAATTATTCATGGCCGTAATAGAAATTTGTTTCTTAGAAAGTAATCTAATCATTGAATAAATTTTCATAACTTTTTTATTGCTTTTATACTCATTGATTATGTTATTACGTTCACTAAATTTATTAGTTATTAAAAGTAATTCATTCAAACATAAAAATGCATTTTCATTTTTTTGGTTTATAGCAATTGATTCTTGATAAGCATCGATTGCCTTTTCATGTTCTTCCATTTCTCCATAAGCAAATCCAATATTATAAAAAGCACGATCATCTTTAGGATTTATATCAATGGATTTTTGAAAAGCATCAATAGCCTCTTCATATTCTTCGCTTTGCGCATAAGAAAGTCCTATATTATAAAAAGCATGATCATCTTTAGGATTTATATCAATAGCCTTTTGAAAAGCATCAATAGCCTCTTCATATTCTTCCATTTTCGCATAAGCAAGTCCCATATTAAAAAAAGTATTTTCATCTTTAGGATTTATATCAAGGGCCTTTTGAAAAGCATCAACAGCCTCTTCATATTCTTCTATTTTTGAATAAGCAAGTCCCATGTTATAAAAAGCACGGTCATTTTTAGGATTTATATCAATTGATTCTTGATAAGCATTGATTGTCTTTGTATATTCTTCTATTTCATCATAAGCCAGTCCCATATTATAAAAGGCACTATCTCTTTTAGGATTTATATCAATTGATTCTTGATAAGCATTGATTGCCTTTTCATATTCTTCCATTTTCGCATAAGAAAAACCCTTGTTATAAAAGGCGCGATCATGGGTAGGATTTATATCAATAGCTTTTTGAAAAGCATTGATTGCCTTTTCATATTTCTGCATTTTCCCATATGCATTTCCCATATTATAAAATACAGAATCTTTTTTAGGATTTAATTCAATGGCCTTTTGAAAAGAATCAATGGCCTTTTCATATTCTTCCATTTTTGCATAAGCATTTCCCATGCTCAAAATTGCAGAATCTTTTTTAGGATTTAATTCAATGACTTTTTCATAAGCATCAATGGCCTTTTCATATTCTTTCATCCCCGAATAAGAAATACCCATATTGTAAAATGCACTATCACTTTTAGGATTTATATCAATGGCTTTTTCATAAGCATCGATTGCTTTTTCATATTCTTCCATTTTCCCATATGCATTTCCTATATTATAAAATGCACTATCACTTTTAGGATTTATTTCAATAACCTTTTCATAAGCATCGATTGCTTTTTCATATTCGTTAATTTC
>CAJXWI010000179.1 GCA_913062735.1 uncultured Arcobacter sp. | reverse complement strand
CAAGTACTTTTTGTAAAATTGAACTTTTTCCAGAAGAAAATAATTCTGATAATGCTGACAATGCAACTTGATCTTTATGTTCAAAATTAGGAATATGATATGCAATACTTAACATCTCAACGCTAGAGTTTTTATATATTATTGCTCTTTTTGCCCCATCTTGTTTAGGTTCAATTGTATGTATTTTTGAAGGAAGGTCTTTGTTATTCTTAATAGAAGCGAAATGCTTTTTAGCACTATCAAAAACCTCCTCTTTTGTAATATCTCCTGCAACTACAATAATTGCATTTTTCGCTTGATAATAAGTTTCATGAAACTCTTTAATATCTGAGATAGTCCAATTTTTAATATCATTAATAAAACCAATAGGGGTCCAATGATAAGGATGATACATAAATACATTATTAAACAATCTAAATTGCAAATATCCCATAGGGTTATTATCTGTTCTCCAATGTCTCTCTTCCATAACAACATCTCGTTCTGGTTGAAATTCTTCATCTTTTAAATTAAGATTTTGCAATAAATCAGAAAATAATCCTAAGGATTTATCCATGTTTTTAGAAGAAGACTTGATATAGTAGTTGGTATAATCAAAAGAAGTAGAAGCATTATTAAGCCCACCAAAACCTTTAACTATTTCATCAAATTCACCTGCTTTTAAATTTTTAGTTGATTTAAAATTTAAATGTTCAAGCATATGAGCAATTCCGGATTTCCCCATTACTTCATTACGTGATCCTACTTTATAAAAAATATTAGTAGATACCACCGAGCTATTGTTCTGCATAGGTATAACTACAATTTGTAAACCGTTATCTAAGGTTTGCGTAAAATATTTTGGTAAACTTGAACTCATTAATTCCCCTGAAATTATTATTAATAGTAAAAAATGAAAAAGAAAGAAGTGTTTTTTTATTTTAACATTCTTCATCTATATTTTTTTATTTTTCATTTTTAAGATCTGCTCCAATAGCATCTGATATATGATTATATCCATCTTTGTCTAAGAGCTCTAAAATTTCTTCATTAATTTTTCTAACCATTGAAGGACCTTCAAAAACCATTCCTGAATAAGCTTGAACCAAAGAAGCTCCTGCTTTAATTCTTCTGTATGCTTCTGCTCCAGTAGAGATTCCACCAACAGAAATTAAAATAGTTTTTCCAAATAATTCTTTTGCTATTTCTTTAAATAAAGTATAAGACTTATCACTTAAACAAGCTCCTGATAAACCGCCAAAATCTTTTGATTCATTTACAAGAGCGTATTCAATAGTTGTATTTGTAGCAATAATTCCAGCAGCTCCTGCTTTAACTGCACATTTTGATAAAGAGATTGCATTACTTACACTCATATCGGGAGCAATTTTTAAGAATATAGGTTTCTTACTTAGTTTTTTAGCCATTACAAAAAGTTCTTTAATAAAGGTTTCATTTTGTAAATCTCGTAAATTTGGTGTATTAGGTGATGAAATATTAATTACAATATAATCACTAATATCTTTAAATCTCTCAATTAGTACTTTATAATCATTAATTGCAAACTCTTCTGGAGTGTTTTTATTTTTCCCAATATTTGCGCCAATTACGATAGCATGAGGATAGACTTTTTTTAGGTTTTTAGCTACTTTAAAAGAACCCGCATTATTAAAACCCATTGCATTTTGAATGGAACGTGATTCAATATGACGGAACATTCTAGGTTTTGCATTTCCATCTTGTGGTCTTGGTGTCATAGTACCTATTTCAGTAGCTGCGAAACCCAAAGCCATCATAGAATTAACCATTGTTGCATTTTTATCAAAGCCTGCTGCTAATCCAACAGGGTTAATAAAAGGAATTCCTAAAATTTCTTGTTTTAATTTTGTATTAATTACAAAGTTTTTATTCACCATGTAATTATTGACAAATCGTACTTTTGGTAAAACTTTCAATGCATATTCTGAAATATTATGTGCTGTTTCAGGTTGAAAATTGAAGAGTATTTTTTTTAGGTTTTCATAGTTAAACAAAGCTATCCTTTTTGATTCCATATTTTATCTAAAATAATGTAAATTATTCTTTAGAAGAGGGGCTAAATTAGCCCTAAAAGTAAATTAAAAATTATTTCTAATTATATTTACTTAAATAGTTGCAAGATTATAAAGTCGTTTGTATTCTTTTGAGTTCTTAAGTAAGTTTTCTTCGCTGTCAAGTGCAATTATTTCACCTTTTTTAAAAACTGCAATTTTATTAGCACTTTTAATGGTTGATAGTCTGTGTGCAATAATAAAAGTAATTTTGTTAGAAGAGATTTCATCAATAATTTCAGAAATAATACTTTCACTTTCATTATCTAATGCAGACGTGGCCTCATCTAAGATTAAAATCTCTGGTTCTTTATATAAAGCTCTTGCTATTGCAATTCTTTGACGCTGACCTCCTGAAAGATTAGTTCCAGATTCATCTAAAGTCGTATATATTCCTTTTTCTTGCTCAAGAGCAAAATCGTAAGCATGTGCTTGTTTTAAAGCTTTAATGACTTTTTCTTCATTGATCTCATCTCCATAAGCAACATTACTTGCAATACTGTCATTAAGAATATAAACTCTTTGCGTAACAATAGAAATTTTTTCTCTTAAAGAGTCAATATTTATATCTTTAATATTGTGATTATTAATGCTTAGTTTTCCCATAGAGGTATCATAAAAACGAATAATTAAATTAACCAAGGAAGATTTACCACCACCACTATCTCCTACTAAAGCAATTTTATCACCACGTTTCGCACTTAAACTAATATTTTTTAAAGCAGTAAAATCATCGTATTTTAAAGTAACATTATCAAAATGGATTGTTTGCACCTTTTCACAACTTATGTTCCCTGATACAATTTCAGATTTATGAGCAAATAACTGATTGATTCTTTCATTGGCTGCAATTGCATCTTGCATTTGATTATAAACTCTTGATAATCTTTTAATAGGAGTATATAACATAAAGAGTGCAGTTGTAAAAGATAAAAAAGAACCCGTTGTGATAATTCCATCAATTACTTGAGCCCCACCTACAATAATAACAGCAGCAAAACCAACGGAACCTATGATTTCCATAACAGGCGATACCAAAGCATTAACTTTAACACCTTTCATATTTATATTAAAAAAATTATGATTGTGTTTTGCAAAACTTTTTAATTCAAGGTTTTCTGTTGAATTGGCTTTAATAAGCTCAATATTTTGAAAGGTTTCACTTAAATGCGTTGTTATGTCTGAAACACTTTCTTGTGATTTGAAAGAAAGTGCTTTCATTTTTTTAGCCAATTTACTTAAAGGTAAAATAGCAAGAGGCAAAACAACCAAACCATAAAATGCTAATTCATAACTTTGATAAATAGCAACACTAATAAGCCCAATTATTGTTAATAATTCTCGTATCATATCCGCAATTTGATTTGACACCGCAGATTGAATACGATTAATGTCATTTGTTATTCTAGAAATTAATTCACCTGTATGTTTTTTTTGAAAAAAGTTCATATCAAGTTTTAAAATGTGATGTAATAATTTATCTCGTATTATTCGTACAATGTCTTGGCCTACATAAGAAATATAATAGGTTTGAATATAACCACCCATGCTTTTTGCTGTATAAACAAATACAACAATAAAAGGCATAATATAAAGCATATTTCTATCTTTATTAATAAATATATCGTCTAATAAGGGTTCAATTAGATAAGCAGTTCCAGCAGTACCACTTGCTACTAAAATCATACCTATAATGGCATAAAAAAATTTGAGTTTGTAATTTTTAAAATAAGGGAGATATTGTTTGTAAAATTCTTTCATAGATGTCCTACTCTTTGTATAAGAGTAGGATTATATCTAAAATTTTCTTTGTTACATATACAGTGCGTTAACGCACAAAATAATCATTAAGAATAACATGTAAACATTAATATTTATAAAGTTATAAATATAGTTTCGATTTTTTAATAATTTAAAAATAGTGAATAAAGTATAAGCTTTTAAAATAACTAATAACGCAAGTATAACGATAGAATTAATTTCAAACATTGATACTAAAAATACACCACAAATTACTGTTAATAATAACCAAATAAAAGTCATTCTAACAAGGCTGTCAACACCGAATACTTTCGTAATAGTTGGAAATCCTGCTTCTTCATATTGTTTGTAATACTTAAGGTTCAATAACCAAAAATGAGGAATCTGCCAAGTGAAATAAAATAAACCTAAAGCAAAAAATCTCATATCAAAAACAAAGTTTTCAGCAGATACCCAACCAATATAAGGAGGAATGACACCTAATACAGCACCATAAACACCTGCATAAATACTATGTCTTTTAGCAGGTGTATATAATAAATTATAAATAATTACAACAGCTATAAATACCACAATCCCCATTATTCCATGAGGAATATAGATAAAGAAAAAAGATAAAGCAGTAATGACAATACCAATGATTAAGGCTGTATTAAAACTCATATCCCCAGAAGGAATAGGTCTGTTTTTAGTACGAGGCATTAATGCATCTTTTTTATATTCTTGAGTTTGATTAAATGAAGATACACCCATTGCTAATAATAAAACAGCTAGATAAGGGTATAAAAGACCCATATCTAAACTTCCATTAGCAAGAATATATCCAAAGACTGCAGATAAACTTATTGTAAACGATAAAGGAAACTTTGTTAATACATATATATTCTTGATCATATTACTTCTTTAAATACTCAACAATTGCATTTACTTCATCATCAGATAATACATCTTTAAATGGAGGCATAATATTTTGGTAACCATCAACTATTTCAGTTTCAGGATTTTTTATTGCTTCTATTAAATATGTTTCATCAATTGTAATTTCAATTGTTTTGCCATCTTTTAAAATCTTTGTTTTTCTTCCCATAATGTCTTTAAATGTAGGACCAGCTGATGGTGTTCCATCTAGAGTATGACATCCAATACAACCATTAATATCAACAACTTCTGCTCCATTAATAGCAGGTTTAGCAGCTACTTCAATACCTTTAAAGTAATTAAGAACAAGAGTCATATCTTCTTTACTTAATGCACCTTTAAAACTAGGCATCATTCCTGCCATAAAACCTTCAACAATTTCAGCATCTGGGTCATCAATTGCTTTAACTAAATACGCTTCGTCTCTTGTTACCGTTTTAGTTACACCATTACTTATAACTTTAACTTCTTTGTTATAAATATCTTTAAAAGAAGGTCCTGCTGATACTGTACCATCTACCGTATGACATCCAATACAGCCAGTTTCATTAAACACATCCATTGCAGTTCGCGCAGCTACTACTGTAGGGTTTAAAAATTCATCAAATTCTTCTTGAGATACAACTTTTACATCCGCTCTCATATATGCGTGTCTTGTACCACAGTACTCAGCACACATGATGTCAAATGTCCCTAGTTTTGTAGCATTAAACCACAATTTAGTAATTTGTCCAGGAACAATATCTTCTTTGATTCTGAATGCAGGTACGTAAAATGCATGTAATACATCATCAATTGGAGCTGTCATGTTTAATTTAACATCTTTTCCAAGAGGAACAATTAAAGAAGAACTTTTTTTGCCATTTGGATATTCAAAAGAAAAAGACCACTTTTTACCAATAACTTTTACTACAACTGATTTATCATCAGCAGGCATAGTTCTTTGAACTTTTAAAGCATCTAATCCAATATAAAAAATAACCATCATTAAAATCGTTGGAATTACTGTCCAAGCGATTTCAAGAGGAGTATTGTGTTTGATATTTTTAGTATCAGTTGGCTTTGATCTTTTTTCATCGTATTGATATAAAAAGATAAACATAGCACCTATTGTAATTTCAAATAAGAATAAACAAATTAGATTTACTGTCCAAAATGCATAAT
>CAJXWI010000178.1 GCA_913062735.1 uncultured Arcobacter sp. | reverse complement strand
CCAAGTGCTGCAAGTCCTCTTGGAACTATAGATACTTTATTTACTTTTTTAGCACCCTTTGTAATTTCAGCCAATAATGCATGACCAGATTCGTGATAAGCAACAATTTCTCTCTCTTTTGGAGAAATTCTCTTTGATTTTTTCTCTAAACCAGCAATTTGTCTCTCAACTGCTTCTTTAAAATCTTCATTTTCAACTTGTTCTTTGTTAGCACGTCCTGCAAGTAATGCTGCTTCATTAATAATATTTGCTAAATCTGCACCAGCTAAACCAGCTGTCATAGTAGCAACTTCTCTTAAATCAACATCTTTTGCTAATTTAACATCTTTAATATGAACTTTTAAAATTTCAATTCTACCATCTAAATCTGGTTTATCAACCAATACTTGTCGATCAAACCGTCCTGGTCTAAGAAGAGCGGCATCTAATACTTCTGGTCTATTTGTTGCTGCTAATACAATAACTGGCGCACCAGCTGAGCTAAAACCATCCATTTCAGCTAAGAGTTGATTTAACGTTTGTTCTCTCTCATCATTTCCACCCATTGGGCCACCTGAAGATCTAGATTTACCAATAGCATCAATTTCATCAATGAAAATAATAGAAGGTGCAACTTTTTTTGCTTGCTCAAATAAATCTCTTACTCTTGAAGCTCCAACACCTACAAACATTTCAATAAAAGAAGATCCAGTAACGGACATAAATTCAACTTCTGCTTCTCCTGCAACTGCTTTTGCTAATAATGTTTTTCCTGTTCCTGGAGGTCCTACTAATAACACACCTTTAGGAATTTGAGCTCCTAATTTTACATATCTATCAGGATTTCTTAGAAATTCCACAATTTCAGCTACTTCTTCTTTTGCTTCTTTGTTTCCCGCCATATCTTCAAACTTAACATTGGGTTTTTCAGAATTTATCATTTTTTTAGAAGAACCAATTCCAAGAAGGCCTCCGCCTCCTCCGCCCATAGATTTAGACATTCGCTTAGCCAAGAACATCCAAATTGCAAAAAAGATAAAGATTGGAAGAATCCAACCAAATAAAATATCTGCTAAAAGGTTTTCTTCATTAATGCCACCATAATTAATGCCCTTTTCTTCTAAGGCTTTAATTAATGTTTCATCAGGAATAACTCTTCTTGCAGTATATGTTGTAACTTGCCCGTTAGAACCTTTTGAAATGGCTTTAATATAAACCTTTCCAATGCCAACGTAATCAATTTGAGAACTTGCCATTAATTTTTTAAGTTCAGAATAAGCAATTGTCTTAGTTTTATTATTGTTAGTAGAACCAAAAGCTTGTATTCCATTATTATTCATACCATTTTGGTTTTCTGGAAACATAGTTTTAAATGCCATTATTGTAACAATTGAAAAAATTACGAAAATTAATAAAGGATTATTATTAAAAAAATTTCCATTTTTATTGTTTTTGTTATTATTGTCTTGATTATTATTGTTCAATTAAACTCCTTTGAGAACAACGGTACACCACTCATTTTTATGAATGGTTTCTTTTATTTCTAAGTCTTCAAACTTTTTTAGTACTCTTGTTAAATTCTTATCAAGTATACCCGATAATATAAGAGTTCCATTTGATTTTAAACATTTTTTTAAATCTTTTGAAATCATAATTAAAACATCAGCAACTATATTAGCTATAACTACGTCATATTTTTTTGAAGAAAAGGTTGAGCTTCCAACCCATGACTTATTGTACTTTGTTTTGTTTAATGAAAAGTTAACTTCACTGTCTTTAATACAATTTTCATCCGTATCGCAGATATCAACTTTTGATTCAAGTTTTGCTGCTGCAATACTTAGTATGCCAGAACCACAACCCACATCTAAAACTTCATCGTCTTTTTTAATATATTTAGAAATTGCTTCTAAACAGGCATTCGTTGTTTCATGATGCCCTGAACCAAAAGATAAAGCGGGATCAATGATAATGTTAATTAAATTCTCTTTTTTTTCTATCCATGATGGTCGTATATAAAATTTATCAACTTCAATCGCTTTTACTGATTCTTGGTATTTTTTTATCCAGTCTTCATTTTTCTTTTTTTCACAAAAAGTAAGACAGTCTAAATTCATAGCTTTTGCAAATTCTTTTACGCCATACTCAATGGTATTTAATTCTTCTTCACTTCGTATTATAAAAAAGTTATCACCCTCTTCTATAGCATTAGGAAGTAATGCATCTACTAAATCTATGAATAAATTCAAAGAAGTATCTGCTTGAATCTTTAATTCATAATAAAATTCTTTCATTTTTAACCTTAAAATTTTTCTGTAGAGAAAAATGTAGAAATAATATCTCTCATAATATCTTTGTCACTGATTTTATTAATCATATCTCTAAATTCAGATGCACCATTGTAACCTTTTGAATAAGAATGCAATAATTTTCTAAACATAATAGCCCCATGTAAACCATGATAATCAATCACAGAATCATAGTGTTCCAAAATTATTTCTCGTTTTAATTCAGCAGATATATCTTCTTCATTATTTTTCAATTGATGAAAAATCCATGGTTTACCAATAGCTCCACGTCCAATCATAACACCAGCTGCGCCTGTATATTCAAGAACTTCTTTTGCTTTTGCATAATCTTTTATATCCCCATTAGCAATAACTGGAATAGAGACATTTTCAACCATAGCTTTAATTGCATCATAATCAACGGGAGCTTTGTATTTTCCTGCACGAGTTCTTCCATGAACAGAAACAAAATCTGCACCACAGGCTTCTACTGCTTTTCCTATGTCTACTGGAATTTTTTCATCAACACCAAGTCTAACTTTAGCCGACGTATATTGTTTATTGCTGTATTTTTTAACCGTCTGAAGTATTTCTTCAAGTTTATTTAAATCCCCTAAAAGGTTCGAACCAGAGCCATGATTAAAAACTTTGGGTGCGGGACATCCACAGTTTAAATCAATACCATCAATACCTTCTACATCATTAAGAATTTCAACTGCTTCTCTTACTAAAGAAGCATCATTACCTGCAATTTGCACAAAATAAGGATCTTCACTGGGTGATTTTTCTATCATTTTTAGTGTTCGCTCAGATTTATAAACCAAAGCATTAGAAGAAATCATTTCTGATATTGTTAAGTCAACACCAAATTTTTTTACAACCCTTCTAAAGGGTAAGTCTGTATAACCTGCTAGTGGTGCTAAGACCACTAAAGGTTTTGAAAAGTCTAATTTCTTCATTTAGTTTTTATAATTAATAGCGTCTAAACTATAGTGTTTGCCATTGTCTTTTAAATCAATTAAGGCTTTAAAAGCAGTATATTCATCGTCTGCACATGCATTTAATAACTCACGAACTTCATCTAACATTTCAAACTCAAACAATATATAAAGGTAGGCATCTAAAGCCAAATCTTCATCATTGGATAATTCTTCACTCATTTTGATAATTTCATCTGGAGTAAAGGTATCTTTATACAATTTAACCAAAGCAATATAATCATTTTTTGTAAAGTTAGACATTTTCGCATATCTTTTAATTTCCTCTAAACCAATAGAAAAATCTGCTTCTTCTTTATCTTTTTGAAACAGTGCTAAGACCATTTCTTTATCTAAATCCATAGCAGGTGTGATTTTTTTAATAGTCGTCATAGATTTTTCTTCTAAGATTCTATTAAAAGCACATTTTATTTCTTCTTTTGAATAAGTGTTTGTTTTCTTTACCACTTCCAGCGCAAAATCAATATCAGAATTGATTTTATTTAATATATTTTTTTTATGAACATTTCCATGAGGGTTGAATTTCATGTTTTTTATTGAAACATATTCACCCTCATTGATTTGATTAATTACAGAAACTATAGTATTTAATTCTTCATTATCAGATTTAAAATCTTTAACAGAGGATAAATTCATTTGCATTAAAACACTTGATAAATCACTAAAGACTTTTGTTTTAAATTTTTGTTTTGATTTATTCTCTAAAAGAAAATCTTTTATTAAATTAATAATATTCTCTTCATCTTTTTCAATGGCTCTTGTTTCTAAAAAGTTTCTAAACCCATAAAATAGAATATGTAAAATAGTAAATACTAGCAATAAACCAGTAGGTACGATAGCCCAAACGGCAATTAATAAAGTCAATTCATAGTCAAGTATTTTAATCGTATATTCATTAGCATCTAAACTAAATACATATCCGCCAATAATAACAATTAACAATATTGAAGAAATTATATACTTCTTTAGTCCCATAATTTAATCCTTTATTTTTGTTTTTCTTCCTCATAAATTTCTCTACAAGGTGTACAAAATTTTGCAAATGGTTTTGCACGTAAGCGACCAAGTGCAATAACTTCATCACACATATCACAAACACCATAAGTGCCTTTTGCAATTCTTTTGATTGCTGATTCAATTTCGTGTAACTCTTTTATTTGAGCATTTGCAATAATGCCTTCTTTAAATGAATCACTTGACACTTCTGCATAATCAAATTCATCATTACATTCTGAGTTTTTTAAACCATTAATACTTTCTCTACTCTCGTCTATATTTCTTCTAATTAAATCTTGTCTTTCTAATAGAGTGATTCTCAACTCTTCGATATGTTTTTTATTAGCCAAATTATACCCCGATTTTAAAATTTGCATATTATACACAAATTAATCTAAATTACTTATGATAGGGATGATTATTAATTATGCATAAACTTCTAAAAACTTGTTCTAAAAGCACTAAATTGGCCACTTTATGTGCCATAGTCAATTCTGAGAGTGATATTTTTTTATCACAAGATTTAAGAAATTCATCTTCAAATCCATAAGCACCACCAATAAAAAAGTTAATTGTTGAGTATTTACTGATTATATCTGCAAACTTAAAACTATCTAGGGATTCACCTTTTACATCTAATGCTATATTATATCCACTTTCTAAAAAGGGTTCAAAAACCGCAGAATAGGATTTTTTTGCTTCTTGTTCTGAAATAGTTTGCGCTTTTCCAATATTTTTATTAAAGAGATTTACAATTTGTACTTTTGCATACTTAGAACTCATTTTTATAAACTCTTTTATAATAGGTTCAAAATCATCTTTTGTATTTTTTGCAATTTGATAGATAATTATTTTACTCATACAAACCACTTCCTACTACATTAAAATTAGCATATTTAATTTTATCATTCATCTTAACTCCTCCAATAACACATACTGGAATATTTGACATTTGACACAGATAAGATATTTTGTCTCCTAAGATATTAGCAATATCTTTAGTACTAGTATTGCGGTAAGCTCCCAAGCCAATCATATCAATATCCAAGCCATTTGCTTCTAGTATTTCATATTCATTATGCGTACTTAAACCTAAAAATTTGTTTTTGATTCTTGTTCTTAGAATTTTAATTGCATAGGTTTTGTTTTCATGAATTTTTTCTAAATCTTCTTGTCCAAGATGCATTCCATCACAATAAGGTACTAATTCAACTTTATCGTTAATAAGAAGAATAACATTAAGTTTTTTTTTTATTTTTTCTAAATGTTTAATTTGAATATCATTTGGTGAAATTTTATCTCTGTATTGGATTATTTTAACATCAAGTTTTTCTACAATGTTAATAAAGTCATCAAGGCTAAGATTCTTTTTTTGAAGGGTTTCATAGTCACATAAAGCATATAACTCGTTGGAAGAAGTTTTAGGATTAAAACCCAAAACTTCTTCAAGTTTCATCGTAGGCATTAGCTCGCTTTTGAATAAAACATTTTTAATAAATCAGAAACTGTTTTTTTCATATCAGCTCTATTAACAACCATATCTATAGAACCTTTTTTTAGTAAAAACTCAGCTCTCTGGAAACCATCTGGTAAATCTGCACCAATAGTTTGTTTAATAACCCTTGCACCTGCAAAACCAATTAAAGCACCTGGTT
>CAJXWI010000177.1 GCA_913062735.1 uncultured Arcobacter sp. | reverse complement strand
CATAATCACTATTAAATACATGAAAAATATAACCAGTTTGATTATTTATCACTGCATCTTTATTTTTTTCTATTTTAATATTTAGTTTTCTAATATCTTTTCCATCATTTACTTCAAAGTTAAAATGTCCTGATGTTTTTCCTATTTCTAATAGCTTATTTGTATATTCAGAATTAATATTTATAAGAGATCTAAACGCACGACCTATAAAAGTTTTACCACTACCATTATTTGCATATATACCTACCTTTAAAGTATTTATTTTTTCAGAAAAATATAATTTATTATGTGGACCAATATTCTTGATATCTAATTTTATGTCTATTGCCATTCTCTTCCCTTTTTTTTAATTTAATTTTTATATCATCTCAATAAAACTCGTCCCATCACCTTTAGGAACGACCCTTATCTGCAACGGTATTCTCTCTTTCAATGCTTCCACATGTGAAATCACACCTATCATCTTTCCTGAACTCTGCAAAGCACTTAAAGCATTTAATGCCATATCTAAACTATCAGGGTCTAAGGTTCCAAACCCTTCATCTAAGAAGAGTGAATCAATAGATATTTTTTGACTAGCTAATGCAGATAAACCCAAAGCAAGAGCTAAACTTACTATGAAACTCTCACCACCAGAGAGTGTACTTACAGGTCTTGCAACATCACCTTGAAAACCATCTACTATTTCTATTTCTAAAAGTTTATTTGTGTCTAGTCCTCTTTGAAGTTCATATCTAGAACTAAGTATTTCTAGGTGTTGATTTGCTAAATAGATTAGTTGATCTAATGTAATGCCTTGAGCAAATTTTGCAAACTTATTTCCATCTGATGAACCGATCATCTCATTTAGTTTTATCCATACTTTAAATGATTCTTTTTTCTTTTCTAGCTCTTTGATTTTATTCTCAGATTTTTTGATATTTTGAGTATTTATTTCAAGTTCTTTTTCTAAGCTACCTATTTGTTTTTGAAGTTCATCAATACTGCTTTGTATTTCCAATAACTCTTTTTTTATATCTTCAAGTTCTCTATCCGTTAGCTTTAACTCTTTTTGTTCATGTAGTTTTTTTGCAGTATCTACTTTTAGAGTACTAATTTGCGTATATTTATCTTCTATCTCTTTACACTCTTTTGATAACTTTTCTCTTAACTCTTTTGGAAGTATTGATTTGAGAAACTCTTCTTTTGAACCAAAGTCATTTTCTTCTAACGCTTCTATAAACTTAATTTCTAGATCTTTATACGACTGTTTGTCGGTGATTAACTTTTTATCTAAAGTCTCTATTTGTTTTTTGAGTGACTCGTCTTTTGTATTTAAAGAGTTTACTTCTTTTGATAAAGTATTATATTTTTGAGTTATTTCACTGTGTATTTTATTTATCTTTTCTTCGTAAGTATTGATATTTTCTATGTCTAATATTAACTTACCCGAGTCTTTAAGTTTCATCATCTCAGCTTTTAGTTTTGAGTCTAATATCTCATCTTCTTTTAGTGATGCTTTTATACTGTTAAGTTTTGTTTCTTGTTCTTTTATTTGTACCGTTATATATTGAAGTTTTGTTTCATTCTCTTTGACTTGGACTTGATTCTTTTCAAAAGACTCTTTTCGCTCACACAGTCTTTTATAGCTATTTTTATAGATACCATCAAACCCTAACTCATAAAAAGTAAACTCTTTGGTTAGTTCCCTCTCCAGTTTTTTCATCTTTAAATCACAAGCGTTTAAAGCCTCTTCAAGATTCTCTTTTGAAGAGCTTAGTTTTAATAATGCTGTGTTATTGCTTGATTGTAACTCTTGCTTTTGACTTAGCTCATTATGCGCATTATCTCTTCTAGTAAGAAGTAAGTCTTTCTTAGTTCTATTATCTACAATCTCATCAAGAACTTTTACAATATTTGATTTGTCATCTTTAATAGTTTGTTTTGAGTCGTCTTCTATTTTAAAGTCATTTGTTTTGAAGATGTATTCTAAATCACTTTTATTTTTTTCTAACTTTTTTATTTCTAAAGATGAAGATTCTATTTTAGATTCACATATTGAATGAGAGATTGTAAGTGTATGTAAGGCTTTTTTTTCATTTTCTAAGTGAGTACTTTTTTCTTCTATCTTAAGTGTTGTTTCATCAATATCTATGTTTATCACTTCTGTTACAAAAGGATGCTCTTTTGAACCACATACAAAACACTCATGACCCTCTTCTAACTTTAACCTATCATCTTCATACTTTGCAAGTAAACGCTCTGTCTCTCTCTTTTCTATTAGGGTTTGTAGATGGGGTTCTATTTCTTTGATGAGTTGTTGTTTTTGAGCAATACTTTCATTAAAAGACTTGAGTTCCTCTTTAAACTGTAAGTTTGTACCCTCTTCTCGTTTTAATCTATTGTTAACATCATTATAGTCATCAAGTGTTTTGAGTAACTCATCTATGGTCTTAAGTTGATCTCTTAGCATAGTTTCTTTGCTTGCATCATTTGATGTAGTGTGCTCTATGTCTTTGTATTCAGTTTCTATTAACTCATAAGCACGTTTTGTTTCATCAAGTAAATTTTGGAGTTCTTCTATAGTTTGTTTTTGGACTATTTCATTTTTTAATACATCCGCTAAATCTATATTGATTTTTTTTGAAGACCCAACCTCAATACCATATTCCTCTATAGCCTTTGAAATAAGAGGTAACTTTTCTTTTAGAGTTTCATCTTTTGAAGTTCTTTTAATCTCATCGTTTAGTTTTAACAGTATTGCGTTAATTGAGTTATATTCTAACTTACTTGATTCTAAATCAATGGAAACTTTTTTCTCTTCATCTTTTTGCTTATCAATTTTTAAACTTAAGGCTTTTTGTTGCTCTTGTTTTGCATTGATTTGTGTTTGGAGTTCTCTTATTTCTTTTATCTTTATTGTGTTAGATTCAAAAGTAAGTTTTTCTTCTTCAAACTCTGTGTTAAGAAGCTTTAATGCATTCTGCTTTGATGATAATAAAATCTTTAATTCATCAGACTCTTTTTGTAAGCTCTCTTTTGATTTATTATCTTGTGAAATAGAGTTTTCTAGAGCATTTTTCGAAGAATTCAAAGATTCTATATTTAAGGCTTTATTGGCTAATTCTAGCCTTAGGAAATCTTCTTTTCTATTCTCTCTTACTTTTGAAACTTCGTCATAGTCTTTTATATACTTTGTATTATCAAACTCTAACTTTGCTAGGTTTTCTAACCAAGATGATAACTTTTTTAATGCAGCTTCACTTACATCAAGTTCAATCTTTTCTGCTTTACCATTATTTAAAGCTTTTGTTTTTTCATCTACTATTTCAGTATCAAGTAATTCAATAGCTCCTAAAAGTGTTTCATCTATTTCTATATCTTTTTTGTGAGTGGAGTGCGTTTCATAAATTTCTTGAGATATTTGTTTATATATATACGTACCAGTTATTTTTTCAAGTAGTGAGCTTCTTTCATTCTCTTTGGCTTTTAAAAATGCATCAAAGCCACCTTGGGCTAACATCATAGATTGCTTAAATCGTTCAAAGTCTAAACCTGATAACTCTTCAATATACTTGGGAACTTTTGATAGGTATGATTCTAAGACTTTTCCACTATCTACTTCTGATATTTCCATCTTAGCTGATTGGAAGTTCCCCTCAGCACTTTTTCTGGCTCTTTTCTGACTCCAAGAACTTCTGTATACTGTGCCTTTGACTTCAAACTCCACTTCACATAGACATTCACCCGTATGTCTGGACATTAAGTCATTTGGATTGGACAGTCTTGCTGTTCTTCCATATAATGAGCAAGAGATAACATCAAGGATTGTGCTCTTGCCTGAACCCGTGGGTCCTGTTATGGCAAATAAGGATTCATCTTTCAAGAAATCTTCAAAGTCTATTTCAAATTCACCTTTTAGAGAGTTAATATTGAGTGATTTTATTTTTAGTATTTTCATAGGCTCTGCACCTTTGAAAGCACTTGCTTAAAGTTATTAAGGAGTTCTTCTTTTAACTCTTTATCTTGAAGTTCTTCTAAGTCTAATCTTTTTTCAAATACTTCTTGAATAGATAATTCATCTAGGCTTATTGCTTTCATCTGTTTTGATTGAAGTTGTTTTTCACTTTTATCTATTTTCACTGCAAGAAGTAATAGTTCTAATTTACTTGCCAGTTCTCTTATGTCTTGATTTGCAGACATTGGATTATCATCATTTATATGTACTTCAATCCATGCTGTTTTGTCACTAATATTTTTCAGGTCTTTTTTTATGCTCTCACAATGACCTTTGATAACAATAAGATTTCTTTTTACTGGGACTTCCAGTTCTTCTACTTGAACATCATCATTATCAAAACTTACAATATTTATTTTCTGAGTATTTTTTGACTCAGAAAAACTAAGAGGAATAGGAGAACCTGAATATCTTACATGGTCATTTCCAACTGTTTGATTGATATGAAGATGTCCTAAAGCAACATAATCAAACATCGCTGCTAAATAATCACCTCCGATATCAATTGTTCCGCCAATATAAATTTCTCTCTCACTATCACAACTTCGACTTCCTACTGTTGTTAGATGTCCTGTGGCAATGATTGGTATATTTTTCTCACCTTTTAGTTCAAGAGCTTTTTTATAAGTGTTTTCATAATAAGCTTTGATACCTTCATTGGAGACTTTTTCTTTTTCACTTATTGTTTGTCCTGAAACTGATTGTCGAATGACTCTATCACTTAAATATGGGACTGCACAAACGATAGCTCTAAGTTCTTCTTCGATATATATAGGGATGATTTCATTTTCATCTACATCACCACTTGCAATAACCTGTACCTTTAAAACTTCAAGTAATTGTTTAGGTGCTTTAAGTGTTGAAATAGAGTCATGATTTCCGGCAGTTATGATTGTTGTTGATAAAGTATCTATAGATGCTAATTGTCTTAAAAAGTTATAATAAAGTTCAAGTGCATAATTAGGAGGTGTTCCTGTATCAAAAATATCTCCAGCAACTATTAGAATATCAATATTTTGATTTACTATTGTTTCCAAAAGCCAAGAAAGAAAGGCTTGATGCTCATCTTCTCTACTTTTTCCCATAAAATTCTGACCTAAGTGCCAATCTGACGTATGTAATACTTTCATTTGTGCCTTTTCTTATTTCGAAAACTTCATAAATATTATCTAAATATAAGTTTTATAACTTATAATAATTACTTAAACTTATATTTATATTATCTCTATATTGTGATTTAAATGTCACAGGAAGTAACAGAATTTCAATATCATAATCATATAAATTACTATTTATGGGAAAATATACATGAAAAAAGTATCCTAAAGATACTAATTAATGAATAGATTTAAATGTATCTTAAATGTGATTTTTATTTAAAAATAGAGTTTTTTGTCGTGTAGCTATATGGTGTATATTTAGATAGAGTAGATAAAAATAATTCTAAAGTACTCTAATTTACTGAAATTAACATGAGATTTTTAGTAATAGTAGAAAATAAAAATTATCTATCAAAAAGTGATTAATATTTGGAAATTGAATTAATTATCGTGTGACGGCACAGCGTATCTTAGAATACTCAAGTAAAAAATGGACTTGAGACTATAACAATCGAAACCAATAAAGAGACCATAAAACACAAGACTGTAATTAAGAATTTAAATAAATAGTGTTAACAATAATAGTTCCTTTTAAAAAATAGTAAACTAAGTTTTATTGGTTCTATTTTAGGAGCTCATTATAATAAAACAACTTTAGTCCTGTAATCCTCATCCTACTTATATTCGAAGTAAGTCTATTTGACTATCAATATCTTTTTTACAGTCTTCTATAGTATTTTCATCAAGCTCAATATTGAAAGCTTTTTCTTCAAAAGTTTTTGCAACTTTTATGCAATCATCAATAATTTTTGCTGCGATTTTAGGTTTAATAGATTGCATTTTTGCAATT
>CAJXWI010000176.1 GCA_913062735.1 uncultured Arcobacter sp. | reverse complement strand
AAAAAAGGTGAAAATATCATTTTTGGAAATGCCTCAAGTAAACATATTTTAGAAGCAGTGAATGTTAAAAAAGCGTGTGCAGTTATTGTAGCTATTGATAATCCAGAAAAACTACATTTAATATGTGAAGTGATTGATGATTTAACTCACAATACTAAAACCATCGTTAAAATCACTAAGGGCAGCGAAAAAGAAGCTCTTAAAAGTCTTCATTTAGAACATATAATTATTGAAGACGATATTGTAGCTGAAGCCTTAGTTGCTGAAACAAAATTTTGTAAAATATAGATTTTTCTATATTTTACTTAATATATCTTTTTCTTTGGGATTCTTTGATTTTTTCAATTTCTACTAAAATAAAGCCATCAATACAATCTGAAAAGTTTTCATCAATATTAAAGCCATGAAAACTCACTCCCTCTTCTATACATAAATCTCCATATTGCTTATACAAAGTTGGAATACTTACTCCAATAGTGCTTAAAGAAGATTTCAAAATTTTAAAATCTGCTTTTCTATCATTTAAAACAAAAAGATCTTTAAAATAAGAAATGTCATTTCCATATTGATAACTAAGTTTAGACTCTACTAGTTGCTCTTGGGCTTTAAAATAGTGTGTATAGTAAAAAATAATCATATCTTTTGCAATGCCTGGATAAGAATTTGAGATACTAACTGGACCATACATATATTTGATTTGTGGATTGGCATATAAGTACGAGCCAATACCATACCAAAGATAATCTAAGGCTCGTGTTCCCCAATATTTAGGCTGAACAAAACTTCTTCCTAATTCAATTGAATCTTCTAAATAAGGAAGCATTTCTTTTTTATATTTAAATAAAGTATTGGAATAAAAACCATCTGTTCCAATGTTTTTATAAATAAAATTACCATTTCCAATTCTATACGAACCAACTATTTCTAATTCTTCTTGATCCCATAAAATGATGTGTTGGTAATAAATGTCATATTTATCTGTATCACTTTTTTTATTAATACCTTCTCCTACTTTTCTAAACGTAAGCTCTCTTAATCGCCCAAGCTCCTTTAATACAACGCTGTCATGAATATAATCGTATAGATATATCTTTTTTCCATCGCCTGTTTCTCCAAGAAGTTGTGCTGATTTTAATTCATGTAAAAGGGCCTTTCTTTTTTGGGGATGTGCAATGGCTTTTTGTGTAATAAAATAAGATCTCTTTCCTTTTTTAAGAGCATAAAGGTGTTTTTTATATAAAGAAATTAAGTATTTAGGACTTAATCCTTTTGGGCTAATATTCTCATTTGGAATAATTTGTCCGATTTTAATATCAATGTTTTTTGATTTGTTTTTGAACATTTCATTTGACAATAATAAAGTGGAAAGACTTTTATTAATAATACTCATAGTATAAAAAACTTTAGAGTTTTTACCATCTAAAAATATTGGTAAAATAGGGGCATTAGAATGTCTGGCAAAGTTTAAAAATCCTTTTGACCAAGAAGGATCTTGAATTCCTTTTGCACTAGCGCGGCTTACTTCTCCTGCTGGAAAAACAATAATAACTTCTTCATTGTTTAAAGCAGCATATATTTCTTGAATGGATTTTTTACTTTGTCTGTTTTTGTAATTATTAATAGGAATAAATAAAGAAGAAAGTGCTTCAATACCTGCAAGAAAGTCATTAGCAACAATCTTTACATCTTTCCTAATTGAAGATACGAGTTTTAACAAACACAAGGCATCCAAACCACCTAAAGGATGATTAGCAATGATTACTAGCTTTCCAGTACTTGGTATATTTTGTAAGTCATTTGATGATACTACATAATCAAAATCAAAATCGTCTAATACGGCATCAACAAACTCCAAACCTTTTAAGTGGGCATTTTCTAATAAAAATTCATTAATGTAATCTTCATGGATTAATTTTTTAGCAACGTTAATAAGTGATTTTTTAATAAAAGAAGATTCAATATCAAGTTTTGGGAACTTCTTTTTAATTTCATATTCTAGGTCAATCATATCTTATCCTTTCAAGAATTCTACCCTTAGATGGTTACAAATAAGTTACTTCTTTTTCTTGTTCTAACGTTCTTGTGATTTAATTTATGATAAAATCGCCATAATTATTTTAACTCTTAAGAGTTATAAAGGACAGTGTATGAATAAATCATTTGTAGCCAATAGTTTCGCTTTTGCATTAATACTTCTTGGATTATTTTTAGATAATAATATTGTTTATATGGTAGGACTCTTTGCTTTTTCAGGCGCTATTACGAATGCCCTTGCGATACATATGTTATTTGAAAAAGTACCCTTATTATATGGTTCAGGTGTAGTTGAGAGTAGATTTGAAGAGTTTAAAACAGGTATTCACTCTTTAATGATGAATGAATTTTTTACTAAAGAGAATTTAAAACGTTTTTTTGAAGATGAAATGAATGAAAAAAAAGAAGAATTCAATTTAGAAGGGATCATTCAAAATACTGATTTAAGTCCTGCTTTTGTTTCTTTAAAACAAGCCGTAGTAGAGTCCTCTTTTGGGGGTATGTTACAGATGTTAGGGGGAGAAGCTGCATTAGATCCTTTAAAAGAGCCTTTTATTGAAAAACTTAAAACATCAATAATTGAGATATCTAAAGAAGAATCTTTTCAAAATGCTTTAAGTGCGAGTATATCTACAAAAGATATGAGTGATGATATTTATGAAAAAGTTTCAAATATAGTAAATAAACGCTTAGAAGAGTTAAGTCCTAAAATGGTAAAAACAATCATTCAAAAAATGATAAAAGAACACTTAGGATGGTTAGTTGTTTGGGGTGCCGTTTTTGGTGGATTAATAGGACTTATTGCTACTTTAATTCAATAGTATCCTATGTATAAAGTCATAGTAAAAAATCAATGTTCTTGTTTTAAGAATAGTGATTTAAAAGTCTCTAATGAATTTGAAGAGGAAGCAAGTGCTGCTGATTTTGCCCTAAAATTAAAAGATAAAATGAATGATGAATTTTGTTCAAAACATTCATTCCAGATTCTAAAATTTTTTGATATCTTTAATATTATCTTTGAAAAACCTTTAGATAAAACACTTAAATGCTGTGGAAGTGGTTGTTGTAAATAATTGATACAACAAGAATGAATACGGCTTATTGTTACTTAGTATAATGAAACAGTAAAGAAAAGAGAATTAATGAAGCTAGAAAAACTAAAAGATTTAGAAGCAGTGTTTTTATCTTGTTATCCAAAAGGGTTTAAGGATGAACATTTTTTTCCTACAATGAAAAAGTTTAAGCCTGAAAAATTAGAAGAGTTTGCAAAAGAAGCACTTAAAAAAGAGAACTTTTCAAACCCAAATTTAATTGTTGAGGCTTTTTTTAAAACAGTACAAAAATCAGTAATGGTTTCACTTTTTGATAAATTAAAATTAAAAGATGCCCTATCCACGCTTACTTCTTATGAAAAAGACATGCTAAGTATTGAAATATATGAGCTTTTATATGGCAATCAAAAAGTGGGTTTTGAAGGCTTAGTAGAATTCCTAGCTCAATATAACTTAGCTAAATGGACCATTATTAGTATAGTACCGTATAGTATTAATAGACAAACGCAGTTTTTTATTAAACCAACAACAACAAAAATGATCATTAAGTATTTTGAATTAGAAGACGTAGAGTATAAACCAAAACCAAGTTTTGAGTTTTATCAAAAATACACAAAACATTTAAAGAAAATGAAAACAAAAGTTCATAAATCTCTTAAATTTGATAACGCCGTTTTTTCAGGCTTTTTAAAAATAGGAATTGAGCTTTGTGAAGAGTAATTATTAAAGCTCTTTAAACCCCATATTAAACGTTTTTTAACTACAATATGTTTTAAGACAAGAATGCTTTTAAGAGCATATACATGTAAACTTAGGATAAGAATGGAAGTATTAATATTATTAGATGTAAAAGATTTAGATAAAAAAGAGATTTTTGAAGCCTATATAAAAAAAGAAGGTTTTTTAGTTATTGAAGGAGATGAATATGTTTATGGGGGTAGCTCAAGTACTACTGCTATGCAAACACAAGCATACATTCTAGCTACATTTAAAGATGCCTTGGATTTTAGTGAATTTCAAAGTTGTTCAATGGTTTTTTTACTGGATGAAACACCTTATCCTTCTTATACGTATAATAAAAGCACAAAAGAATTTGAAGTAGAAAAATAGTGAATAATCTATACCATTTTTTTTCCAATAAAAACGACTGTGAGCTCTTAATTGTTAGCGATGACAAAGAAGCTCAAGTTGCAAAAGATATTTTGGAATTTAAAGGAAAACAGCCTTTTGTATTAGCAGATTTTAGAGCCAATTATGGGGATGATTTACTGTCTTTTTCTGAAGAGCTGCAAGTTATTACCAATGTACTACAAGAATATTATTCTTATAGAAAACAAAATAAAGTACTTATCGTTCCTTTACGAACAGCTTCATATGCAATGCCAAAAGAAAAATGTTTTGATTCTTTTGACATTGAATTTGCTTCTACTATTAATATAAAAGAATTGAAAAATAAACTCTTTAATTGGGGATATTATTTTGTAGATATTGTTACAAGTGAAGGTGAAGTTTCTATTAGAGGGGATATTATTGATATCTGTCCTTTAGGGGTAAGTAAGGGTTTTAGAGTTTCTTTATTTGATGACGAAGTAGAATCTATTAGGTACTTTGATATAGAAGATCAAAAATCGCTTAAAGAAGAATTAGATTCTTTCTCAATTAATCCTGCTTTTTTAGCCCTAAATGAAGCTGACTTAGATGCATTAAATGAAGAAATACAAAAAGTAGACAATGATGCCTTTATTAAAGATATACATTCTTTGGGTTTTTGGTATTTAAATGATTTAGGAGAATACTTACCTTCTAAATTAAACTCTTATGTTACATACGAGGCTTTAGATGAATTAGAAGAAGCGTATATTTTTGAAGCCAAAAGAATAGCTAAAGATAAATTTTTAACCCTTCCTAAAATTCCTAAAACAAATATTTATAAACATATTGAAGCTGCTAATGTAAAAGAATTTATCTCTTTTCACAGTGATAAAAAAATCACCATAATTTCAAGTTCGGAAGCTAAAATAAAAAGCCATGACTTAGATTTAAAAGATAAGAATATTACTTATTGCTTTAATCCTTTTATTATTAATATTTTAGGCGATAATGAAGTTATTATTTCTTTAAATAAAGAAGTGAAAAAGCGAAGAAAAAAACGGGTTAAACTAGTATTAGATGAACTAAAAGTTGGCGATTTTGTCGTTCATGAAAGTCATGGAATAGGACAATATACGGGTATTAAACCCGTAGTAGTAATGGGATCTAAAAGAGATTTTGTTATTGTTAAATATGCAGGTGAAGATATATTATTAATTCCTGTTGAGAATATTGATTTAATTGACAGATATGTTGCAGATGGAAGTTCTTATGCTACTTTAGACAAGCTTGGAAAAGGAAGTTTTGCTAAATTAAAAGATAAAGTAAGAGATAAACTTTTTGCAATTGCAAATGACATTATTAAACTAGCAGCAGCAAGAGAGCTAATCAATGGAATTAAAATTCCAACGCCACATGATGCTATAAAAAACTTTCAATTAAATGCAGGATTTGATTATACTAAAGATCAAACGCGTTCAATTAACGAAATGTTTGAAGATTTATCTTCTGGTAGAGTAATGGATAGGTTATTGTCAGGTGATGTCGGTTTTGGAAAAACAGAAGTAGCAATGAATGGTTTATTAACTACACTATTAAATAAAAATCAAGCTATTTTTGTATGTCCTACGACACTTTTATGTGCGCAACATTATGTAGGTATAAAAGAGCGACTTTCCCCTTTAGGTTTTAGTATTGAAAAACTGGACGGTAGAACATCTGCAAAAGATAAAACACGTATTAAAAAATTGTTAGAATCTGGAGATATTGATTTAGTAGTTGGA
>CAJXWI010000175.1 GCA_913062735.1 uncultured Arcobacter sp. | reverse complement strand
TAAATCAAAAAGAATTCTTTCAATATTAGACGATTTTAAAATATCCATAGCTGGGGAGCTTGTTAATTTTAATTCTTTTCCTCTAATATCGTAAATTCCTGTATTAATCCACTGTGTTAAAATATTGTTTTCATTTGACGCAATCAGAATTTTTTCTATTGGAATACCCATAAGTCGTGCATAATAACCACCAAGTGCATTTCCAAAATTTCCAGAAGGTACAATTAAATAAATCTTTTCACCTAAAGTGATTTCTTCTTGTTTAAGAAGTTGTATATATGAGTGAATATGGTAAATGATTTGAAATATAATTCTTCCAAAGTTCACTGAATTTGCAGCAGAGAGTTTAATACCATCTTTTTGTAATTCGTCTTTAAATGTTTGTGAAGCCAATAGTTTTTTAAGTGCTGCTTGAGCATCATCAAAATTCCCATTTATTCCAATTACTTTTAAATTCTTACCTGTTTCACATACCATTTGTAGGCGCTGTACATCAGAAGTTCCACCTTTTGGATATAAACAAGCAACTTTAATATTTTCTTTATTTCTAAAGGTATTTAACGCAGCAGGACCTGTATCCCCCGAAGTTGCAGCCAAAATTAAATATTCTTGATTTTGTTTTTTAGCAAGCGCGCTTAAAATGGAACCAAAGGGTTGTAAAGCCATATCTTTAAATGCTCGTGTAGGGCCATGATATTGCTCTTGAATAAATAAATCATCTTTAATTTTTACTACAGGTGCTGGATTATTTTTATCATCAAATGCATCATATAAAGAAAGTGCATTTTCTAACTGCTCATCCTCTATATCAATTCTGAATGTTTTTAAAAAACTAAATGCTAATTCTTTGTAAGAAGAATCTAAATGTGCTTCAATAAAAGCATTTCCTAAGATAGGTAATGTTTTTGGAACATATAAACCTCCAAATGAAGCACTTGGATTTAAAATTGCATGTGAAAAAGCAACTTCTTCCTCGTGTTTTCCATCATTTCCTCTTGTTTCTATAAATTGCATACTTTCCCTTTTAATCTTGTAATAGTTTTTCTATATCAATACCATTATTTGCATTGTTTTCTCGAATAAATTGTGTTCCAACTCCATCGCTTGTAAAGAGTTCTAAAATGATAGAATGTTCAACTCTTCCATCAAGTATATGAGCTTTATTAACACCATTATTAATAGCTTCTAAACAAGAATCTACTTTTGGTATCATTCCACCATGAATGGTTCCATCTTTTTTGTACGCTTCAACTTGTTCTTGTGTTAATGTTGAGAGTAAATTTTTGTCTTTATCTAAAACACCCACAATATCTGTTAAAAAGATCACTTTTTGAGCATCCAACGCAGCTGCAATTTTTGATGCTGCAAGATCTGCATTAATATTAAATCCGGGATGATTAGGTTTTAGTGAATCTGCAATAGGTGCAATCACAGGGATAAAACCTTCTTGAATTAAAGATTGGATTAGTTTGGCATCAACATTTGTAATTTCACCTGTATAACCAAACTTTCCATCATCTTTAGCTTTTCCTTGTATTAAAGAAGAATCTTTTCCCGATAGGCCAATAGCTTTAGCGCCATGATAATTCAATAAAGATGTTAGGTTTTTATTGATTTCACCTGAAAGTACCATTTCTACAATTCTCATTGTTTCTTTAGACGTAACTCTCTGACCTTCTATAAATTCTGAAGTAATATCAAGTTGTTCTAAAAGTTCAGAAATCCTTGCACCACCGCCATGTACAATAACAGGGTTCATTCCTACTAGTTTTAATAATACAATGTCTTCAGCAAACTTCTCTTGTAGTTCAGGAGAAGTTTGTGCTGAACCTCCATATTTTATAACAATAGTTTTGCCATAAAATTTTTTAATATGAGGAATTGCATCAAGTAAGGTGTCAATTTTTTTAAGTTTTTTTTGCATATTAATATCTTCTTTAATCTTTAATAATTGGACATTGTACTTAAATTATACTTTCTAAGCCCTAAGGCATATTTTATTATTATTTTACTCTACTAAAATAGCTTCTAATTTGTTTTTTAGTAGAATACATTTATGAAACAATTTTTAGCCTTAAAAGCCAGCGCAGGTTCTGGTAAAACATTTGCATTAACAGTTCGATATATTACTTTATTGCTTTTAGATGCAAAACCAAATGAAATTCTAACCCTTACTTTTACAAATAAAGCAGCCAGTGAAATGAGTGAGCGAATATATAATACTTTACTTACTTTAGGTGATGATGAAATATATTTAGACAATATAATTAAAGAGTCTGGGCTACAAAAACAAGTAATTTTAAATAAAAAGAATATTTTATTAAAAAAGTTCCGAAACTCAGAACTCTCTATTTATACAATAGATAAGTTTGTGAATAAAATTTTGCGTGAATTTTGTGGGTATATAGGAATTAGTGATGATTTTGATATTAAAGAAGATGATTTAGATGATATCTCTTTAAAATTATTAAATTCTTTAGATGAAAAAGAATTTTCACTTCTTCTTGATTTTTCACATTTTGAGAATAAAAAATATCATTCAATTTTTGATTTATTTAAAGTATTGTATGAAAAAAATGAAGACTTTAATACTATAAATATAGAAAAAGACTTAATCTTTGCACAAAAAGAATCTTTAATGAAATATGCATATATCATTAAAGAACAAGTTCTTGATTCTTCTCTTGCTTCTAATTCTGCAAAAAAAGCAGTTGATTTTGTAAACTTTAATGAATTGCTTAAAAAAACATGGTTAAATAAAAGTGCAGCAAAAGAATATTCTTATTTTAAAAAATGCTGTAATGATATTATAGAAAATAATTTCACGCTTTTAAAAGAACAATTAGAAATTTATTTCAAATTAAAATCTACGTATTCTTTGGGTAATTTATTGCGTTTGTATCACATGTTTGTAAACTTCAAAAAATCCTATAACAAAGAAAAAAACTATTTGGAATTTAATGATATTTCAAATTTAGTTTATGATTTATTGCAAAATAAAATTGATAAAGATTTTTTGTATTTTAGATTGGATGCTAAATACAAGCATATGATGATAGATGAGTTTCAAGATACATCTACGTTACAGTACAAAATACTAGAGCCTTTAATTAATGAAATATTATCAGGTTCCAGCTCCAGTGAAAAAAGTTTTTTTTATGTAGGAGATACAAAACAAAGTATATATAGATTCAGAGGTGGACGAAGAGAACTTTTTGATCACTTAAGCAATACTTTTCCTCTTATTGACAATGATACGCTTAATACCAATTACCGTTCAAAAGAGAACATCGTTTCTTTTGTGAATGATATTTTTCTTAAGGTACATAACTATGAATACTCAAAACAAGAATCTATAAATAAAGAGGGCTATGTTGAAGTTTTTATTGATAGTGCTTTAAAAGAAGATGAGAAGTTTATAAATGTGGCATCCAAAATATCTTATTTATTGCAAAATGGTGTGGATATTAATGATGTAGCTATTCTTACGTATACCAATGCAGATGTTTTATCCTTATATTCTTATTTAAGTGAAAAATTTCCTCATCTTAAGATTTCAACAGAAATGACTTCACGCTTAAAAAATCAAGAAAATGTAAAAGCCTTGATTAATGCTATAAAATATTTGTATTTTAAAGAAGATATTTATAAAGAGAATTTACATGCATTAATTGGAAAAAAGCCTTTAGAAGAATTAAATATCAACATTGATATCCAAGATAATTTAAGTAAAAATTTAATGTATGTGGCAAAATATTTAAAGTTAATAGATGACAATGTTATTAAACTAATTGATTTAAGTAAATCTTATTCAAATATCGTCTCTTTTGTTTATGAAGTGGATAAACTTGAAAGTAGTATTGAAAATAAAGAACAACATGGTTTACAAATACTTACTATTTTTAAATCCAAGGGTTTAGAGTTTGACACCGTACTTTTATTAGACAGAATTAAAAGAAAAAATATAGATAGGTCTTCTTTATTGTTTGAATATGAAGATGTGGCTTTAAAAAATATTTATTACAAAATTCCTAATTTTGAACACTATAATGAAGAATATAAAAATGCACTTTTAAAAGAAAAAGCCCTCTCACGTGATGATGAATTAAATATCTTATATGTAGCAATTACACGTGCTAAAAGCAATCTGATTATTTTTAAAAAAGACGAAACATCTGTTTTTGATTTACTTAATTTAGAAGCTTATCAAAATGGCAATCTTTTTAGCAAAGAAATAATTCCAAAAGCCAAAGAAAAAATTATACCAATTGATTATACGGCACTTGATTTAGGAAAACAAGAAAAACAAATCAAAAAAGAAAAAGATACTTCTTATACCTTACATGCCAAATATTTTGGACTAGCAACGCATTATACCCTTGAAATGATGAAGGATTTTACCTTAGATTCTCTTTCTTATGCGCTTAAATTAACTAAAAGTAGATATATGAATTATTTAAGTACTGCTGATTTTATATCAATACATAAAAGAATCAAGCACTTACTTGAGAATGATCTTTTCATCTCTTTACTAAAAGAGGGTAGGTTTATAGCAGAACAAGCAGTAATGTATAAAAATGAGATTAAAATATTGGATTTACTTTTATATAAAAACGATGAGTTTATTATTTGTGATTATAAAACAACAAAAGATGAATTACATGAGCATGAGGTTCAAGTTTCATATTATAAAAAAGCAATTGCAGATATTTTTAAAACAAAAAATATTAAAACCTACATTATTTATTTAAATGAAAATGGAGCAAAAATAAAAGAAACTTTTTAAAGAAAGTATCTAATAGAAGCAAAACCATAGGCTTTACTTTTATTTATTTCTTTAAGATGCTTTGCTTCAATAATTCCACCAAGCGCAAAAACCTTGATTTCATAAGTATTACAAATACGCATCAATTCTTCTATTCCTTTTGCTTCTCCTTTATTAGGAGTATCAAAAATAGGAGAGAATGAAATAGCATCTGCTTTATGCAAGATTGCTTGTTTAATATCTTCTTCATTATGGCAAGAAATAATGACATATAATCCTAATTTTTTTGCTTCTTTTATCTTCTTGAATTGTTTTGATGTTAAATGTACTCCACTTGCATTTAGTTTATGAGCAAGTAGATACTTTTGATTCAATAAGATATTTGTTATTTCAGAAGCTTTACAAACAGTAATAAATGTCTTCGCTAGGTTTTCATAATCATTGCTTGTTTTGTCCCTAAAACATATAAAGTCAGGTTTATGTTTGGACAAAACATTTAAGAGGTTCTTTTTAAAAATTTCTTTTGTTTCTTTGTAATACTTAGGATCCGTTATTAAGTATGATTTCACTTTTTGCCTTTTTACATATATTTGGAAGTATAATATCTAAGAACTAAAAAAGTGTTAAAAGTACTTAAATAAGAGAAAACTCTTATTTAAGTATTTTTTCCTTCAAACTCTTTTTCAAGGCTATCTTCAACTATTTTACTGGCAATTTCATCTGTAATATTTGCTATCTTATTTGCTTTTTGTGCAATAGATGCATTTTCTTGTGTCATATTATCTAAACGAGAAATAGTATCATTAATTTGAGCTATTCCAGATACTTGTTCTTTAAAGTTATAAGTTACTTCTGAAATCATTTGCGTATTTTGTTCTACATTTTTATTTAAATCTTCATAGCCTTCAATCATTTCAGTTGCAATATTTTTTCCTTCATTGGCTTTTATTGTCGCATTTTCTACTAATTCCTTGATTTCCTTGGCCGCTTGTGCTGATCTACTTGCCAAGTTTCTTACTTCTTGTGCAACTACTGCAAAACCTTTTCCTGCTTCTCCTGCCGTTGCTGCTTCAACTGCTGCATTAAGAGATAGGATATTGGTTTGAAATGCAATTTGGTCAATAATAACTATGGCTTGTGCTATTGAGTCAGTTTGTTTATTAATTGCATCCATAGAACTAAGCGTTTTTGTTGCTAGTTT
>CAJXWI010000174.1 GCA_913062735.1 uncultured Arcobacter sp. | reverse complement strand
GTTATTTTAATAAAATCTTTAGATATTTAAACGACCAGGTACATAATGTTAGTAATAACAATAAAAGAGTCATGTTAAGGAAAAAAAGATACAAAGAACTAGTATTAATCAATAAAGCAGAAATAAATCTAAAAATTACCAAAACTTGAAGAAAAATAAAACAATAAACAGTGATTTTATTAGCATAGGGTGTTTGTCCTGAATGTCCAAGTAGTACTCTTGTAGCAAAACCAATAAGAATACTAAGAAAAAAACCCAAAGCAAAAATATGAATAACTGCTTTTTCAAAATAAATCTCATTTAAAGAAAAAAGGGACTCACAAATGGAAACAAAAAAACCAATAGGAATCCATAATAAAGAAAGATGTAAAATCCATAAAATAGCTTCACTCTTTCTAATAGGAAGTTTCCAGCCTAACAACTCTTTTGTAAAGAATACAAATAAAGGAATATCTGATAGAAGATTTAAAAGTAAAGAATCAAAGCTCATGATTATGACTTTTAAAAACAATAAAGTATATACAATTTCCATTAGGTACTTTGATTTATTTATCACATAACCAGGTGTTTTGCCACGCGTAAAAAAAGGCACCATCCGTTGTGATACTGCAAAAATCAAAGAAAATAAATAAAGGTAAAAACCCGCATTTAAAGAAAAAGAATGTATTAATGCAGAATATTCAAATGGCAAAGAAGAAAGAAAGTATAAAAAATGAGCAAAAAGGCCTGTAAAAAAAGAGATTAATATCCATTTTGCATCTTTTTTATCTTCTACTTTTGATTCTTTATAAAGTCCATATAACAAAGAAAAACTGAAAACCTGTGCTAAAAAAATAAAGAAAGCAAAAAGCATATAATAAGAAAAAGATAAAAGAAGTGCTAAGAAAAAGGAAGCTGTTGCAAAAAAGTAAATATAAAAATGTTTGATATAACTTTTTCTTGTAATAAAAGACGTATTTAAAAAACGAGGAAAAACAGTATATAAAAAACCAATAAAAAACTGTGGGAAAACTACAAATATCAAAGCATAAGAATGATAGTCATGTAAAGATGCTTCAAGATAAATAAGTGAAGAATAATTTAACAGCAACAAAAAGAGGAAAAGCAATAAAAAAATAAGCGCAGTTGAAAAAAAGACCTTGTGTGCTTGAGAAGAAAAAGAAGAAAACCAAGATAAAAACATAAGACATCCTAAATATGTTAAAAAACATTTAAAGGAGTATATCAGGCTCTTATCTTAATATCCTTGACTAAAAACAATATGTTTAAGCGTTTTTTATCGCTTCATATATTTTTTTGTAATTAGGCTCATGTGTGATATCATCACAAAGTTCTTTATATACAATAATTCCCTTTGTATTTACAACAAAAATAGCTCTTGCACATAAACCTTCTAAAACAGAATCATCAATTAAAACGCCATAAGCATTAGAAAATGCCTTATCTCTAAAATCAGAAGCTATGTTTATATGCTCAATGCCTTCTGTTGTACAAAAGCGTCCCATTGCAAAAGGCAGATCTTGTGAAACAACACTTACTTCTACCCCTTTTAACGAAGATGCTTTTTCATTAAATTTTCGTGTTTCTTCTGCACATACGTCTGTATCTAAAGAAGGCACAGATGCAATGATTTGAATACAATCTTTTTTTCCACCTACTTGTATATCTTTTAAATCTTGCGTACATAAAGTGATACAGGGAGCAGCATCACCTACATTTAATAAGTTACCACTTAAGTTAACAAGTTGTCCTTTAAGTTTAGTTGTAATCATTGTTTCCCTTTTGCCTAACAAACACTAATAGTATTTGAAGTTAATATAATTTTTTTATTTTCTATTAATTTAGTAAGTGTTGCTTTAAAAGATTTTTTACTAATTCCAAAAACATCTTTAATATCTTCGGCATCACTTTTGTAAGTAAATCCAAGCTCCCCACCATTTTGTTTTAAAATATCCAAAACTTTTTCTTCAATATCATTAACATTTTTTTCGCCAATTTTCTGCAAAGAAACGTCCATTTTCCCATCGTCTCTTACATATTTAACATAGGCTCTTTTAGAGCTTCCAATTTCAATGTTTTCAAAAATTTCATTGTGAAAAATCATACCTTCGTATTTTCCATTTACAACAAGCTTATATCCTAAAGGACTTTTTGCATAAACAACCACATCAAGTTCATCATTTTTTTTGAACGTTTTAGGCGCATCTTCTAAAGAAAACTTTTCAGTTCCAATGAGTCTTCCTGTATGTTCATCTTCTACTATACGAACAACTCTTGTTTGTCCTACGCTAAAGCTTGATTTTTGTTTGTTTTTAGGTACTAATAAATCTTTTGGTAGATCAATATCTACAAAAGCACCAAAAGGAAGTAAATCAACTACTTCAACAGAAACAATATCTCCTAAGATTCCTTTAGGAGTTAAGGTAGTTGAAATAAGTCTGTCTTCTGAATCTGTGTAAATAAACACTTTTATGTCATTTCCTACATGCATATCATTTGTTATATATGCATTTGGAAGTAAAACTACTTCTTCATCTTCTGCTATTAAATACAAGCCTGGTTCTGTAACTCTATCAATACGAAGCGTATTAATTAATCCTAATTCTATTCTTTGGTCCATGTTTTTCCGTTTTTACAAATGTAAATTTGTTTTTCTTTATTATAGCTAATATTTTTTTCTTATTGTTTTATTTTTTCAATACTTTTCGCAAAAAACAGACAAAATACAGAAACAAGTATAATACTTGCACCTGAACTAATATCATAATAATAAGACAGTAACAAACCAATAACAGTAAATAAGGCAGCAAAAAAGGAAGATAAAAACATCATTTTTGAAAGATTATTTACGTACATTAAAGAAATATACGTAGGAATGGTTAATAAAGCAATTACCAAAATCAATCCCACTACTCTAATAGCTGCAACTATACATAAAGCAGCCATTACAAGAATAAGTGTATAAAAGAATTTAACACTAATACCTCTTAAACTTGAAAACTGAGCATCATAAGAAACAGAAAGAATTTCTTTGTAAAAATAAAGCACCAAAGAAATAAGAAGAACATCTAAAACAAACATATACAGAATGTCATTATAAGAAACAGCTAGAATTGACCCAAATAAATAAGACATTAAGTCTACATTATAACCAGGGGTTAAATCTACAAAAACAATACCAATGGCCATACCAGCTGCCCACATAATACCAATAATACTGTCTGCTTTGTTTCTATTGTTTAACGTAATAATAGCCACAATAATAGCTGATATTACTGCAAAAACAGTTGCGCCAAATAATACAGGAAGACCTAAGTAAATGGCAAGACCAATTCCGCCATAAGAACTATGAGCAATTCCACCTGCTAAAAAAGTAATACGGTTAACAACAATTAGTGAGCCTATGACACCTGAAATAATTGAAAGCAATAAACCTGCAAGTAAGGCATTTTGGAAAAACTCATAACTTAAGGCTTCAAGCATTTTGCTCTCCTTTAAAAATCTGCATATTAATGTTCATGATTACACTCATGTTTTATATTTTGTCCTAAGGCACTTAATAATTCTACTTCACATAAATGTTCCGATTTGTTGTTTAAAGATTTTGATACATTATCAAGAGAATGGAAAACCAAATTTTTATTCACATGGGCTACATTTTTTGCATAGTTTAACAAAACAGAAATGTCATGAGAAATAACAATAATACTCATATTTTTGTTTAGATTTTCTAATAAGTCATACACATCTTGTTGACCTTTTACATCAATACTGGCCGTTGGCTCATCTAAGAATAATATTTCAGGATGTGAGCATAAAGCACGTGCGATAAACACTCTTTGCCTCTGTCCTCCACTTAAAGAACCAATTTTTGAATCTTTAAAATCTGCCATCTCTACTTGACGTAATGAATGCATTCCACATTCTATATCATCTTTTGAATAACCAAAAAGTCTTCTTTTTTTAACTTGATGGCCCATTAAAACTACTTCTAAAGCAGTAATAGGAAAGTCCAAATTTAAATTGGTATTTTGGGGAACATATCCAATAACAGAATCATCAATATGATATGAAATCATATTTTTTTTACTTTTTAGGATTTTAAGTATGAGTTTTACTAGGGTTGTTTTTCCACCACCATTGGGGCCTATTATGGCTAAAAAATCATTTTTCTTTATCTCTAAAGAAATATTTTCCAATACAGGTGTTTTATCATAAGCAAAAGATAAATTATTAATTTTAATTAGCGTTTTCAAATTTTACACTTTTTTTCGAATTATACTAAAAGCTAAGTCTTTTGTCAATTAAGAAGTTCTTTTATATCTTCCCACAAAAGGCCCAAGTATTCATGAAAAGAGACTTCTGTTTTATTTAAAGAAGAAGCCATAGGAAAAGATAAATAATAACTGTCTTTTACTAAAAAACGTGTAGGCGCAGCTATCACATTTAAACCCTCTTTTTCAAAAATTTTCATAGCTCTTTTCATATGATAAGCAGACGTCACTAAAAAGAATTTTTCATTTTTTACAATGTCTTTTACACTTAGGGCTTCTTCTTTTGTATCTTTTGGTGATTCTTGAATTAAAATATCACCTTGTGGAATTCCCAAAGAGATTAATTTATTAGCATTTATAATTGCTTCAGAGACCTCACCTCTTCCTTTATAACCAGAAGTAATAATCTTAGAGCCTTTATTTAAATAATATAAACGCAAAGCTTCATAGGCTCTGCTTTCATAATCTCCTCCTAAAAGTAAAATATACTGTGCTTTTTGCTCTAAACTTACTTTTTTATAAGTATTTTCTAGGGGTGCCAATACTTTATTAGATATTGGGCTATAGGAAATAAAAAATATCCAGAGAAATGAAAGGCTTAAAATAATTTTAGCTTTTTTATAAGAGTTTAAATATAAAAAAATCAAACCAATAAACGCCAAAATAAGTCCTAAAGATAAAGGCATTAAAAAAGCAGATATGATTTTTTTAAGTATAAAAGTAAATTCCATTGTTTCTCCTAACTATTGTCATCTTCTTCATGTTTTTTAATTCGTTTTAAGATATCACTTACACTTTCTTCTAACTCACTACCCATCTTTTTAATTTCATTGGGATATTCTTTTTGCATGAGTGTCATTAATGCAAACCAAATAGGTTTTAGTTTTTCTTTAAAGTTATACTCTTTATCTTCTAAAAATTCTTTAGCTTTAACATACTGTTTTTTTGATATTAAGACAATTAAATAAATTGAAAAATACTCTTTTTTTCTAGCCATTTTAAAATCATTTTCTAAAAATTCAGATATTTTAATATAACTGTCTAAAAAGTTCTCCCTAGCTAAAAGATAATGTGAATAATAAAAAGGTTTTAAATTTTCATCATCATTTTTAAAAAATTCTGACCATACAAAACGAAGAGGATCATCAGGATCTTGGTCAAAAGTATGATGGAGCATTCCCGGCTCTGATGCTTCAACAGCTTTATCTGTTTTATCTGCAAGGGCTAGATATTCGGCAACTTTATCTTCTTGTACTTTCAATCTAGCAATAAGCATAAACGGAGTATCTGATCCAAACCTAGACATAAGATTTTTGAAATTTAATAACTTTATTTACTATAGTTTTTTTTCTTTAGTATTAATACCTAGATTGTTAAACCACCATAACATCAGCATAACTGTCACTAAACTCGCTAAAATGACAAGTAAAGATTTCCAAAACTGAACTTGACCAAATATGCGATTTAGAAAGTCATATTGTCGTTTTACCGAATAACCTATCACCCAGCGCGTCCATTGATAATCCAAAGCATCGAGTTGTAAACGTAAACTATTTAGCCATGTTAAGTGTTTATAGTTATGTAGACTAAAAAAACTATCATTAAGTGCCCTTTGTTGCTGACGGAGTAATGAGGATAAGCCACTTTCAACTCGCTCAGGTGCCACAGCTGATGTTGGGTCTATTCTTTGCCAACCTTGTCCCTCAAGCCAAACTTCTACCCAGGCATGGGCATCATATTGATAAATAC